>NZ_MKKG01000033.1:0-238607 GCF_001942325.1 Gordonia sp. CNJ-863 | reverse complement strand
CAGCGCGACAGCACCAGCCGTGCCACCGGCCATCACACCGATGATCGTGGCAGCAGCACGACGACTCGCCTCGTCCTCCGGCACACCCACCGAGATCAAACCCTGAGCGATCTTCGCCTCGCCATACGCCGACCACGCATTGATCGAGTTCACATCCCTGTCGGACAGGCCCTTCGGGATGTCGGTGACGAAGTTACCCACACGGATCTTGTCCGGCGGCGGCGCAATCGGACGCACCGGCGGAGCAACCCGCGGCGCAACAGGATTGGTGATCGCCGGCGAATACGGCTGCTGGTAACTCTGCGACAACGACTGGTCATACGACTGATACGGAGCCTCGACCGGCGGACCCGGAATCGAACCCAGACCCGGAACAACGACCGGCTGCACCACCGCATCACCCGGAGCCGGAACACCCGGCGCCACATCCGACGGACTCGTACCACCCTGACCCGGCGCCGAATCCGACGGATCGGTGCCACCCTGCTCCGGAACAGCGAACGCCGCACCCGCACCAGCAGTGATCGACACCGCCACAACAGCAGACGTCACCGACAACAACGGACCACTCGGCGCCCGACGCCTACGATGCCGACCTCGGCTCTGGGTCATCTCAGGACTACCTTTCTGCGCCATCTGAATGGCTTTCTGTCTGAACTCATTCGACGGACTTGATGGACTGGATGAAGGTCTGGCCGCCTGTCGTGGACGTGCGGATGACCTGGCGATAGGTGATGGGCGCCGCGTCGGGCTGCAATTCGGTGAGCACCACCGAGTACTCGCCGGGCGCCCGTTCGGTGATCTTCAGACAGTGCCGCGTGCCGATGGGGCGCTGATCGATGTACTGCTGCATCACGTACTCGGAGGCGACTGCACCCGGGGCGGCAACGGCGCGTGCGGCTTTCGCCGAGCGCAGGACGTAGTAGGCGTGGTTGAACGCGCGGATCGCGCCCGGACCGGACTCCTGATCGCCCGTCTCGTCGTCGTTCGACACGGTGGTCCCCGAGCCGATAGGACGCTGCGCGCAGGCCGGGTGACCGACGACGCCCGACGTCGACGGCACCTCAGTCGGTGCCGTGGACGCCGTGGCGTCCGCGGTGACCCCGGGGCGGTCCGAACCGCCACCGGCGAGAGAGATCGAGACAACCACCGTGACCACGATCACAAGGATCGCGGCTGCCGCACCTGCGATTCGCGGTCCCGAACCCAAGAACCGACGCCAGCCGGGAGCCCTGCCGGACATGGTCTTTCGCTTCGCGCGGACCGACTTCTCGGCTTCGGCGAGAAAGGAATCGAGATCGGACGACGGCTTCCCCGGAATCTCGGCAACCGGGGTCTCGAACCTCGGCGCCGAGGGCTCGACGGGCAGTGCCGGAGCGTCGAGAACGGCCACCGCGGTGCCGCCGACATCGCCCTGAGCTGCGTCGACGGAACGGAATCGGGCGAGGTGAGCGGCCAGATCGGCCGCCGGCGTGGTTCCGGAGGACGGCCACGCGGGAACGTCGGGGAACCACAGGGACTGCGGACGCGGCAGCACCATGAGACCCCCTCCCGGCTGGTGATCGTCGTCGTCAGTTGTGCACGCGACGACACGACACCAAAAGGAAGACCCCCCGGGCGCCGGCACTGCCGTCGCTGATCTCGGGTCACCCTACAACAGCTCTCAGCAACATCTCAGACATCCTCCACAGGCATCACCTGCACCGGTTCTGACTGGCTGCGCAGCCGCGGCGCCCTCGCTACGGTCGAAGATGTGCTTCTCACAGCTGCAGTGGCGCGCGGGATCGCCGACGGTTCCGTCGACCTCGCCTTCCGACGTTGGGGACATCCCCGCATCCGACCCGGGTCGAGCTTCATCGCACTGACACACGTCATCGAGGTGACGTCGATGGAGCGCGTCGATCCCGCAAAGATCACCGCGAAAGAGGCGCGACGGGCCGGTTACGAGACTGTCGACGACCTGCGGGCGACCCTGTGCGTCAACACCCACAACCCGACCTATCGACTCGGACTCCGATGCATCGGCGAGGACCCGCGCATCGCACTCCGCGCCGATGACGATCTCTCCGACGACGACGTCGCGGACATCCGCTCGCGGCTCGACCGGATGGACACTCGATCCCAGAACGGGCCCTGGACGCATGACATCCTCGCGCTCATCGGCCGGCGGCCCGGCGTCGTGTCCACCGACCTCGCCGCCGAACTCGGCAGGGACCGAGCCGGTTTCAAGAACGACGTCACGAAGCTGAAGAAACTGGGACTGACCGAAAGCCTCGAGGTCGGTTACGCACTCTCACCACGCGGCGTCGAGTTCCTCCGTCGCGACAACACCTAGCCACCGCCGGACATGGCGCGCGCCGGTCGCGAGGTCGTGGCGGTGGGACTGTCGAGTGTCGGATCGTTCACCACGAGCTTCACCCGCGCCTTCGGCAAGACGCCGACCGCGTACCGGGATTCGTTCCCGCCTGCCGCCACGTACGCGCACGTTCCCGCATGCGTGCTCCGCGTCTGTTCACGGCCGGGGCCGGCCAGTCGTGTCGAACGGCCGAAACCGCCGGCCGAAGAGCTCCCGAAGACAGCACCCGGGAAGAAGACCGTCACACCCGTCCGCGCGTAGCTTGATTTCCACCGGAGGGAAACGCAGCCCCGAGGACGTACGGGATCGATGCCGGCTTCCGCGACCCGTCGGGCAACAGCATCCGTCTGACGCAGATGGCGGAAATCCTGGCGTAGGGCGCGAGACCGCCTGTCGCCCTGACGGTCATGGGCGACAATGTCCCTATGAACCGTCTCCGATCAGGACTCGCCGCCGCGGCCGCGTTCGCCGCGGCCTGCGTGCTGCTTGCCCCGGGCACCGCGCAGGCCGCGCCCTTCGCCGTCACCACAGATGTGAACAAGGCGATCGCCGAGCACTACCTCAGTCCGGCCACCGAGTCACCCGCCGGCAGCAACCGGTTCGACTGCCGGGATCGGGAAGGACGAGACCCGATCGTTCTGCTGCACGCGACCGCGATGAACCAGAGCGCCAACTGGGCCTACCTCGCTCCGACCCTCGCCAACGCCGGGTACTGCGTCTTCAGCCTCACCTACGGCCAGGCGTCGTGGAGCGGCAACACCGGCGGTCTCGGCAACAAGGAACGGTCTGCGGCGCAGCAGGTCGCGCCGTTCATCGACAAGGTCCTCGCCGCGACCGGCGCCGCCAAGGTCGACCTCATCGGTCATAGCCAAGGCGGAGCGATCGCCCAGCTGGTGACACAGCTTCCCGGCCGCGCCACGCAGGTGGACACCATCATCGCGTTGTCGGCATCGCACCAGGGAACCTCGCGGGTCGGCTCGATCACCGACCGACTCCCGGCCCGGGCTCCCGGCCAGAGCTACTGGGGCCCCCGGCACCCGGCGATCGACTACGTCAACTTCGCGACCCGCTTCGACGAGATCTCCACCCCGTACACGAACACCCTGATGACGCCCGGCCCGAACGTCGTCAACACGCTGATCCAGGACGTGTGCCCGGCGTCGAAGATCGGTCACGTCGGCATGGCCTACTCCCCGACCGTCGCCGCGCTCGTCCGCAACGCCCTCGACCCCGCTCATCGGGTGCCGCTGGTGTGCGGCTCCGACTACCCGCTCTGAGCCCCGAGCGCTCGCCGGAATCGCCAGGTCAGATCAGGTTCGCGAGCCGCAGACAGCGCGCCTGGGCGAAGGTGGCGATTCTGGGCGGGGTCACGTCGAGGCACTCGAATGGAGCCGGTTTTTGTTGCGGGCGATGGACTCGCTAGACTCGTCTGCGCTGCCTCGCGTAGCACGCCGCCCTAGCTCAGTCGGTAGAGCAATTCACTCGTAATGAATAGGTCAGGGGTTCGATTCCCCTGGGCGGCTCCACCGGGATCGTGCGATCTCCGACCCGTACGACGTCCCTCGATCCCCCGGATTCACACCGAGCTTTTCATCCGACGGCGAACCGCCTACACCAGCCTCTTAGCGACGCAAAGATAAATGCGTGTCAGGATGTCGGTGTTAATCCATTCGGATGACACATCCCGAGCCCCCCGCTCCTTAGACTTTATCCGACTGTAGGAGGTCAATTGGGGGCACGTCGGGGAGGAAGGCACCGGTCTCAACCGGCGCGAACCGCCACATCTTCTCGTAGACCATCGCGCGCGACAACCACTTCGCTGACGCTCAGCGCGTTGTCTCTCGGCACCGTCGTGCCGATCGCCGTCGCGTCGACGAACGTCACCGCCGTCGTCGAATCCCTCATCGATCGCGAGATCGTGCGGGAGGCCACGCAGCACGACAACACCAGCGACATCTTCACCGACCTGCCCGACAGCACGATCATGGTCGTCACCCCCGGGACCAATGACACCACGCTGATCCCGCGCAACCTTCCGTACGTCGGCCACCGGCAGACCCTGATCGTGAACTACCCCGAGTCCTTCGGACCCGTCATCGCCGGCCGCTCGAACACGCTCGCACCGTTCGCTCCGGGCTACGACGAGTCCAAAGAGCATGCGATGAACCAGAACCTGGCCGTGATGGCCGCGTTCGCCAACATGGGTGAGGACCGCCCGTTCGTCGTCTACACCGGTTTTTCGCAGGGCGCCGACGCGCTCGGCGACGCCGCCGAGGATCCTCGGGCCTACGACAACGACTTCCTCGTTCCGGGCAAGGACATGGTCGTCCTGGTCGCCGACCCGCGGAGCCCATGGGGCATCAAGGCCTGGCTCGACACGATGCCGTGGCTGAAACCGTTCGTGGCGGTCGCCGGGATCGACGCCAACGGCGCCCGCGACCCGGAAGCCACCGGCAAGATCAAGATCGTGTCGGTGATCGTCGTCGGCGACCCGGTCAGCAACTTCCAGTGGGTGGCGTACCGCCCCGTCACGTCGCTCGTCGTCAACGCGGCCGGGTTCCTCACCATCCACTCGGGCAACGGACCGCACACCTACGGCGACGTCGAGCGTCTGGGCGACCCGACCGAATACACCAGCGGCAACACAACATACCTCGTGTACGACGCGGCACATCCCCTGGCACTACTGGTGGCAACCGTCTACGACACACTCGGAATCGCCTACGACAAGGACGATCTCGCCCGCTGGGATGAACTCGCCGAGGCCTACTACCCGACCCAGGCACCCAATCCCGACACCGCGGCGGTGCCGGTCACGGCCGCGGATTCGGTGAAGCAGGACCAGCACGGCGACGGATATACCGTCACCGTGCCGTCCGAGGTGGCGACCGGCGCGGAGAAGCCGGAAGGTCCGCCGGACACCCGGGGAATCGTCCCGGTCGGCGCCGTACCGCCTGTTGTAGACGAGACTCCCACGGATGATCGTGCGTCCGTTGATGATCGCGACGAGCGCGAGTCTGGTACCGAAACTCCCGGCGATCGACCCGACGACTCGGACAAGCCAGATTCCCAGGAATCGGATTCGGATGCGGGTCCGGACTCCGGCGACGGCGGAGCTGGCGATTCCAACTCGTCGACCGGTGGTGACGACTCACCGAGCAGCAGTTCCAGCAACGATCGGGAAAAGTCCGACTCCGCCGAAACAAGTTCGGCCGGTGGGGATTCGACGGACCACGAGGCCGCCTGATCCCCCACCGACCGTGGGACTAGCTGGAGCCGAACAGATTTCCCAGGCTTCCGTTGCCCGAGTCGCCGCCCGCATCACCGCCGCCGTTATCGCCACCGCCGTTATCGCCACCGCCGTTGTCACCGCCGCCGTTATCGCCACCGCCGTTGTCACCGCCGCCGCCGTTGTCACCACCGCCGTTGTCGGCCGGCTTGCCGGTGCCGGTGACCTTGTACACCTGCGCGAGGCCGTTGATCGTCAGGCCGGTGATCGGATCAGGCGTCGTGCATTCCTGGTAGATCGCGTACGACGTGTCGGACCGGTTCGAGACCCAGGTGCCGGTCGCCGACGAGTCCTTGGCGACGGACTGGCCGGACCACACGATCCTCAGCGCCCCGGCGGCCGCGTCGGCCCGGGCATTGTCGAGCACCGTGGACTCGATACCTGAGGCGATGATCGCGTTGACGGCGGCGACGCGCAGACCGAGCTGAGTCTCCTTGCTCGCGTCGTGGATGGACAGCCAGCAGGTGGCCGTCTTCGACGTCTCATTGCCCACGTTCACTGTCAGCGTGCCGTTGGTGAGCGACTGGGTGTGCGGGTACGACGACGGCAACAGCAGTGCCGCCGACGCCTCTCCGCTTCCGGTGAATGCCACCGCGGCGCCGGCCGCCATTCCGATTCCCGTCAGTGCCAAGCGTGAAAACCGCATCTGATCCCTTTCCTACGCATGATTCATTGCCCCACAACATGTGTCGTCGGGTGAGCCCGACGAATCGACGACGTCGGGGAACTGTTTGTTCTGGTTCAAGCGGGCACGACGATGTGCCCAGAGCCGCAACATGACCGGCGCGCGAGTCACCACGCCGAATCGACGGTGAGCCGACGAGCCCCGCCCGCCTCCCCAACGACCGCTGAACTATCCGAGCAGACCGCCGAACAGGCCGCCGAGGCTGCCATTGCCCGCGTCCGGCGAGTCAGGGGACTTGCCGGTTCCGGTCACCTTGTAGACCTGCGCGAGGCCGCTGAACGTCCGACCCAAAAGCGAATCGGAAGAGCAATCCTGATAGATCACGTAGGACGTGTCGGCACGCCCGGATTTCCACGTGGCCGTGGCCGAACCGTTCGACGAGATCGACTTCTTGGTCCACACCACCTTCAGCGCGTCGGCCTCGACTTCCTGGCGCGCCGCGGCGAGAAGCGTATCGCTGACCCCGCCGGCGAGGTGGGTGTTCACCTTGGCGACTGCCAGGTTGACCTGCGTCTCCTTGCTCGCCTCGTGGACGGACAAATTGCACTTCACCGACGACGACGTGTTGTTGTTCACCTTCACCGTCAGCGTTCCATCACTGAGCGACTGGGTGTGGGTGAACGAGGCCGAAATCAACAGCAGCGCGGACGCGCCTCCCGATCCGGAGAATGTCATCGCGGCTGCCGCTGCCAGCCCGACTCCCGCCGTCGCCACCTTGGTGAATCGCATTGTGCACCTTTCCCAGCCCGAGATCCGCTGTGTTCCAATGCCCCCCCGAAGCACTTCACAACGAATTGATTACGCCGGGACATTAGCAGACCAAATCGAAGATTCGGAACGATTCTGTTTCCCCAGGTCAAGATGATGGCTCAATTTTGTTCTCGCGAGATTTATTGCGAATAATGTCTCACGAATTGGTTCAGATGACCCACTAACAATGCGGTTGGTGACATTCCTTCAATCGAACGAACAATTCAGCCGAGAGCCTGGTCGATCAGGGTTTCCGCAGCACTCCGCGCGTCACCGGCCGCCTGCGCAGTGCCGGCGATCGCCGCCGTCGTCTGGGCCCCCTCCGCCAGGATCGCCAGCTGAGCAGCCAGCTGCGACGGCCCGCCGAGCTCCTCGACCAGGCCGGCCACGTAGTCCTGGAATGCGCACTTCTGCTTGCGCACCGCCTCGACCACCGACGGCAACTCCCCGCCCAGCTCCCCATAGGCATTGATGAACGCGCACCCCCGGAACTCGTCGGTACCGAACCATTCGAGCAGGAAGTCGAAGATGGCCAGCAGCTTCTCCCGCGGCGTCGACAAACCTTCTGTGCGGGCGGCGACACCCGCATTCCATTGCCGGGTTCGATCGTCGAGGACCGCGAGGATCAGGGCCTCCTTGGAGGGGAACAGCGAGTAGATCTTCTTGAGCGAGACACCTGCGGCGTCACGGACCTTGTCCATCCCGACCGCATGCACCCCATAGGCGTTGAACAGTTCATCCGCGGCCCGAATGACCCGCTCTCGCGGGTCGACCGCGGTGTTCTCCGAAGCTGCCACGACGCACCATCCTCACCCGATTTCCTGGTTACCCCTTGCGCGGGGAACGATCGTTCTCTAGTGTAGCAACCAGCTCAGAGAACCTCCGTTCTCCGCAGCTCCGATCAGACCCCCCTCGGGTCGCTGCAGAAGAAAGAAGTGATCACCATGGGTTACATCAACGTCGGCACCGAGAACACCACCGACATAGAGCTGTACTACGAGGATCACGGGACCGGTCAGCCGGTCGTGCTGATCCACGGCTACCCGCTCGACGGCGCCAGCTGGGAGTTGCAGGCTCGCGAGCTGCTCGACGCCGGCCACCGGGTCATCACCTACGACCGTCGAGGTTTCGGCAAGTCGAGCAAGGTCGGCACCGGCTACCACTACGACACCTTCGCCGCGGACCTGAACACCGTGCTCGAGACCCTCGACCTGCGCGACGTGATCCTCGTCGGATTCTCGATGGGCACCGGCGAACTCGCACGCTACGCCGGAAAGTACGGGACCGAGCGGATCGCCAAGTTCGCATTCCTCGCAGCGCTCGAGCCGTTCCTGGTGAAGACCGACGACAACCCCGACGGCGTCGACGCCGCGGTCTTCGACGGCATCGCACAGGCCGCCAAGGAAAACCGGTACGCCTGGTTCACCCAGTTCTACAAGGACTTCTACAACCTCGACGACACCCTCGGGACGCGCATCACCCAGGAGGTCGTCGACGCCAACTGGATCACCGCTGTCGGCAGCGCACCGGTCGCGGCCTACGCCGTCGTCCCGACATGGATCGAGGACTTCCGCTCCGACGTTGCCGCAGTTCGTGATTCGGGGAAGCCGACGCTGATCCTGCACGGCACCGCCGACAACATCCTGCCGATCGACGCCACCGGCCGCCGCTTCCACGAGGCCGTTCCGGAGGCCGAGTACGTCGAGATCGAGGACGCTCCTCACGGCCTCCTGTGGACGCATGCCGCCGAGGTCAACGAAGCGCTGCTGCGGTTCGTGAGGAAATGAGCGCAACGCCCGACGGCCGTCGGGCGGGACCACCCGCCCGACGGCCGCTGCGTCGTGTCTGCCGCGTCGTCTCTACTTGGTCGTCTCGTCCCCTGATTCGACGGACGCAGGTTCGACGGACGCCGACTCGTCGGACGACTCGTCGGTGTCATCCGCGAGCGGGTCGTACCCGGGGACTCCTTCGAGGACGGTCAGTTCCTGGTCGATGGCAGCCGAGACGGCCCTGGCCTCTTCCTTGATCTTGCGGATGAAGTCCGACATCGCCTGCTCCCTTGCTCATCGGCTGCACGGCCATCGACCGTGCACCAATGATAGGGCGGGTCACTTCTTCAGGTCGGGGTTCTCCTCGTAGACCTCCTTGACGAGCGACATGTCGAAGATCTGCTCGGCCTTGATGGCGAAGCCGCCCTTGCCCAGGGCTTCGATGTTCTGCGCGATCAGTTCGTCGGTCATCGTGAGCAGGCCATTGGCCTTGGTGTCCGCGGAGACGACGAGGGTGTTCTGGGCAATGGCCTCCTTGGTCTGTTCGGCTTCGTCCAGACCGAGGTCCTTGCCGTACTTGGTGACCGCGAGCCGCGCCGACCCCGCCGGGTCGGCGACCGCGTCGTACCAACCCTTGATGTCCGCCTTGAGGAACGCCTTCACCTTGTCGCGCTCGTTGTCGATGGTGTCCTGCCGGAGGACCAGGGTCTCGGCGACGAGCGGCAGGTTGAAGTCGGCGAACAGGAAGTTGGCATTCGGGAAGCCGCTTTCCTCCAAGGTGATCGGCTCGTTCGTCACATAGCTGACCCAGCCGTCCACCTCACCGTTCTTCAGCGGCGTCGGGTCGTACTGGACAGTGATCTTCTGGATGTCGGCCTCGGTCATGTTGTTGGCGGTGAGCAGCGCCTGGAAGACGTTCTCGTTGGTCGCCTGGACGCCGATCTTGCGGCCTTTCATGTCCTCGGGACCGAGGATGGGCTTGTCGGCCGACGACACGATGCAGAACGGGTTGCGCTGGAACGTCGCGGCGACGGTCATCAGCTTTGCGCCCTGCAGGATCACCGGCGCGGTCAGCTGCGGCGAGGACATTCCGATCCACACCTTGTTCGACGTCAGACCATTCTCGACGCCCGTACCCGCACCACCGCCGGTGATCAGCTCGGGCGTGCCGAGACCTTCCTCCTCGAAGTAGCCGTTCTCGATGGCGAAGTACTCACCCGCGAACTCGATGTTCTTCTGCCACGACAGCTGCACCTTCGGGTTGGTCGAGCTCGTGCCCCCGCTCGCGGTACCGCCGGAACTGCACGCCGACAACGCGCCAGTCAGACCGAGGGCACCGGCGGCTGCGCCGCCCATCATCGAATAGCGGAGAAACGACCGACGGTCGAAGGAGTTGGCCATGTGAGAATTACCTTTCGCCAGAAGCAGATGCGGTCGAGCGTGCGCCCGACCTCAGTTGTGCTGCATTCCCATCTGTGACAGGACGACAGTCTCGATGACACCCACCACGGCGTAGATGACGATCGAAGCCACGGTGATGACGAGGACCGAGGCCCACAGCTCGTCGTAGGCCGCCGCGGGCAGGGCCCGCTGGAGTGACGCACCGAGGCCTTTGTTGGTCCCCAACCACTCGGCGACGGTTGCGCCGATGAGCGCGCCCGGCACCGAAACCTTGGCCGCGCCGAACAGCGACGGCACCGCCGACGGAATCGCAGAGCGGCGCAATGCCGTCCAGCGCCCGCCGCCGTACACACTGATCACATCGGTGATCTGACGCGGCGCATTCGACAGCCCGGTCATGATCATCACGAGCGCGGGGAAGAACACGACGATCCCGCCCATCACCGCGACCACCGCGACTCCCCGACCGACGATGACGGTGATCAGCGGTGTCATCGCGACCAGCGGCACCGACCGGAGGAGCATCGCGATCGGCATGAACGTCTGTGCCGCGGAACGGGACACGACAAAGATCGCCGCCGTGGCGATCGCCGCGAGCATACCGGCGACGAACCCGATTGCCGCGTCCTGCAGGGTGATCCAGAGGTTGCCGAAGATCTCGGCGCGGGCCGCCGGCGCGTCGGCGTCGACGAACAGGTAATCGAACACGTCGACAGGCGTGCGCCCGATGATCGGCCCGATGTCGGGGAAGGCCAGGAGGAACAACCACCAGATCACCAGGATCAGCGCGAACGACAGCAGCAGGGATCCGAGGAAACGTCCTGCCGCCCACAGACCACCGGTTCCGAAGCCCCCCGCCCTGAGAGTTCTCACCTCAGTGCTCATCGTCCCGCCGCCGTTCCGTTCGACCAGGCCGTCGCATACTTGGCGATCACCGCGACCACGGCGTAGCCGAGGCCGGCAATCGCCCCGCTGATCAGGGCGATGGCCCACACCTGCGGGATGTCGCCGCTCTGCTGGGCGATGATCATCGCCGGTCCGGCACCGGTTTCGGGCATCGCGAGGAACTCGCCGAGCACGGCACCCAGAACTGCGGCCGGAGCGGCGATCTTGATGGCGGCCAGGGTGTTCGGCAGTGCGGCGACGGATCTCACCCGCCACAGTTGCGCGAAGCGGCCGCCGCCGTAGACCTTGATGAGGTCGAGACTTCCCGAGTGCGGTGCGCGCAGACCCGACAACGTCCCGATCATCGTCGTGAAGAACACCGAGATGGCGGCGAGGAAGACGATCATCGTCGTCACCTCGGCGAAGGCCACCTGGATGATCGGCGCGACAGCGATGATCGGCGTGCAGTACGACAGGATCGCGAGCTGGGTGGCCAGTCCTTCCACCGGCGGAAACAGGATCACGGTGACGGCCAGGGCGATCGCAAGCCCGTTGCCCCAGAGGAATCCGCGGAATGCGAGTTCGACTGTCAGCGAGAAGTTGTCGACGTAATAGGTGGACCCGGTCTCGCCGATCTCGGCGAGCACCGACCACGGCGTCGGGATCGTTCCGCCGAACAGGTCCAACGCACCGGCGATCCACCACACCACGATGAGTCCGACGATCCCCCCGAGACCGGCCACCCATCGGACCGATCCGAATCTAGCCACTCACGCCCTCCGAAACAGGTTCGGGCGCTACGACTTCGGCCGGTTGCGCGGTCGCCCGCTTACCGAACAGGAGGCCGGAGAGGTGGTCGTGTATCGCGTGGAACTCGGGCGTGCGCATCATCTCCGGGATGCGGGGCCGCGGCAGATCGACGGGGACCACCTCCGCCACCGTGCCCGGCCGCGGACCCATGACCGCGACCACGTCGGACAAGAAGACCGCCTCGGCGATACCGTGCGTGACCATCAGCGTGGTCGCCGGCTTCTCGGTCCAGATGCGCAGCAGTTCGACGTTGAGCCGCTGCCGGGTCATGTCGTCGAGCGCGCCGAACGGTTCGTCGAGCAGCAATGCGGTCGGTTTAACCACCAGAGCACGGGCGATCGAAACACGTTGGCGCATACCGCCGGAGAGCATCGCGGGCTTGGACTTCTCGAAGCCCTTGAGCCCGACCAGTTCGATCAGGTCGGCGACGAGGTCGTCGTCGGCCGGCATTCCCCCGACCTGCAGCGGCAGCTTGATGTTGGATTCGACCGAGCGCCACGGCAGCAACGCGGAATCCTGGAAGGCGATGCCCAGCTCATGATTTCGCTGGAGGTCCTGGGGCGATTGCCCGTTCATCAGCGCGGTCCCCGAGGTGGCGTCCTCGAGGCCGGCGAGGATACGCAGCACCGTCGACTTGCCGCAGCCCGACGGGCCGAGCAACGACAGGAAGGAACCCTCCGACGTGCTCAACGAGACGTCGGACAACGCGGCCACCGTCGAACTCCCGCGCAACGAACGAGAGGTGAACGTCTTGGTCAGTCCAGAGATGTTGATCCCCGTACCCAGGGGTCGTGTCATGACCGGAGACATTAAAGAGGCCGTGTTGCCGCCCGATTACCGTCGCGTAAGAGTCGCGACGTGCTCAGCCGGCGAACATCTGCGCGTAAGGAGCCGACAGCGCCGGATAGTAGGCATCCCAGTCCACCGCGTCGACGCCGCTGCCGGACTCGGCCGCGACGAGCCGGTCGAGGTAGTACTCCCACCCGGGACCGACGTTCTCGGCCATCTCGGGGCGTGAGAGCCCCTGCGCGAACGTGAGTGTGGTCGTCCCGTCGGCCTCGGTGAGATCCAACTCCAGTCGCCACACGTCGTCGGCCCCGCCGTCGGGGTCCGGGCTCTTCGATTCGACGACGAGCCGGTTCGGCGGCTCGCATTCCAGAATGGCCATTCGCTCCGCCTCCGCGTCCTCGCCCTCGGCGGTCATCCGGAAGTCGACGTAACCGTGTGTCGGATCCCCATCCCAGGTCCCCACCCACCGTTCAAGCCGGGCCGGTTCGGTGATGGCTGCCCACACCGCGGCGACCGGCGCGTCCGAAGGTGCGCTCGAGGACCACATAGGCAACCCCGTCGCGGATCTCCTGGCGCCCGGTGGCCGTCACTTCGGCTTTCATCCTGTCTCCTTCTGTTCGCCGGTCTGGATGCTCGGGTCGGCGAACTCCCGCACGGTGCGTCGAACCTCGAGGTCGAGGGCGTCGAGATGATGCTCGCCGAACGGCTGCGTTGCTCCCGACGCCAGTCCGTCCAGCCAGTCGCGTACCGGCGCCAGTCCCCCGGACACGAGTTCGTAGTGCCGTTCACGGCCATGGTCGACGGCCGCGACGACGCCGGCCTCGCCGAGGACCCGGAGGTGGCGCGAGATCGCCGGGCGGCTGACCGGATGTTCGGCCGCGAGATCGACGACGCGTGCGGGACGCTGCGCGAGACGTTCGACGAGCGCCCGACGAGTCGGGTCGGCGATCGCCTCGAATGCATCCACCCACTATTGGTAACACATCAGTTACCAATAGTGGGTGCTTTGCGAGACTGGGGAGGCCCCGCGATTGCTAGGCGTCGACCCTGCGCTTGAGCGCCAACCCGATCCGCGCGACCATGTCGTCGACCGCGAACTTGGGTTTGACGTTCATGTCCAGCGCCTCGCGGCAGTCGAGGACGGCCTCGACGCACGACAGCAGCTGCTCGGGGCGGGCGTAGCCGGCCAGGGGTATCGAGATGTCGTCGGACTTGTCGGGATGCATCGCGGTCACCTCGGCCCCGACCCCGACGACGAGCGCGTCGCGGAAGAGTGCGGCGAGGTCGACGAGGGCGCGGTCGAGGACATCGCGTCCGACGCGCGTGGCGCGCGACTTCTGACGCTTCTCGAGCTCCTTCAGCGCGCCCGCACTCCCGCGGGGCATCCGGGCGGTGCCCTTGCCGGTGCCGCCCGCACCGAGCGCGGTCCTCATCTCCTCGGTCTCGGCTTCGTCGAGTTCGGCACTGATCGCCTTGGCCGCGGCCTCCGCCGACCGCACCAGCTCCTCGGCCGCGGCGTACGCCGTCGAATCCCGGGAAGCGGCCCGAGCCAGCGAGAGCGCCTTCTCGCGCTGGGAACGGGCGTCGGGGTCGGTGGCGAGGCGGCGGGCGCGGCCGATGTGGCCGCCGCACACCGACGCCGCCCAGCGTGCCTGCTCGGGGTCGAGGCCGTCGCGTTCGATCAGGACGCGTTCGATGGCCGCGGGTGTCGGCGACACCAGCGCGACGTGCCGGCATCGCGATCGGAGGGTCACCGAGATGTCCTCCGGGTCCACCGACGGCGCGCACAGCAGGAACACGGTGCGGGGTGGCGGTTCCTCCACGACCTTCAGCAGCGCGTTCGCGGCCTGTTCGGTGAGGCGGTCGGCGTCCTCGACGATGACGATCTGCCAGCGGCCGGTTCCGGGGCGTCGGGCGGCGGCCTGCACGATGTCGCGCATCGCACCGACCGCCAGACTCAGACCCTCGGGCACGACGTGCCGGACGTCGGCGTGGGTCTTGGCCATCACCGTCACACAGGCACGGCACTCGCCGCATCCGACGTTCGCCGACTCGGGCGACTGACACTGCAGGGCGGCGGCGAAACACGTCGCGGCCACCGAGCGACCGCTTCCGGGCGGCCCGGTGAAGAGCCAGGAATGCGTCATCGATGCGCGTGACCACCCCGCGTCGACGCCCGGGATCTCGTCGTCGGGCACGAACAGGCCTTCGCTGCTGCCGGCGTCGAGCTGCTGCGCGAGGACCCGCGCAGCACGCGCGGCGGCACGCAGATCGTCCGCGATCGCCTCTTGGCCGGTCAGCCGATCAAAGACATTGGTCACAACGACACCCTAAACCGCAGTTCGGACACGCCAACGGGGCGGAACCGTGTTTAACGATTGCAAGCAGACAGCTACCGTAGTCTCCGTGGTTGAACAGCGGTCGCGATGGTCCAAGGTCCTGCACCTTGGCCGATGGCTGATTCATACGCCGTGGCCGATCCTCGCGCTCGACATGCTCCGCGCGAACCTCGTCGGCGCGCTGTTCACCTTCGCCTTCCTCCGCTTCGGGATGCCGCTCCAGGACTCGATCAGCCTCGACGAGATCACCGCCCTGAACCAGGCGATCTTCGCGGGCTACCTGTTGATCGCGATGGTCATCGGCGGCTACGCCAGCATCCAGCTGTCGCTACCCGTCCTCGTGTGGCATCGCCGACGCACCCGGCTCGACAACGAGGCCGCCCGACGCCGCGCCCTCGCCCTGCCGACGCTGCTGACCGTCGTCAACGCCGCACTGTGGGTGGTGGGCGGCACCCTCTTCACCCTCGTCAACCTGACCGTGTCATCCAAGAACGCCTTCATCGTCGCCATCGCGAGCGCCATCGGTGCGATGGTCACCTGCGCGCTGAGCTACATGCAGGCCGAGAAGGTCATGCGGCCGATCACCGTCGCCGCGATGGCCAACAACCCCAACCACGCGATCGCCCCCAGCGTCACCACCCGCATCACCGCGTTCTGGGTGATCAGCGTCGTCGCACCGATGGTCGTGATCATCGGTCTCATCGTGCTGCACCGGCTGGGCATCTTCGAAGGCGACTCCACCGGGCTGGAACGTCCGATCCTGTGGATGGCGGTGTCGGCTCTCGCGTTCAGCGTCATCGCGATCGTCCGTGTGGTGGCCGCGATCAACGACCCGATCAAACAGCTGCGTCGCGCCCAGTCGAAGGTCAGTGACGGCGACCTCAACGTCGCGGTGAAGATCTACGACGGCAGCGACCTCGGCCTGCTTCAGGCCGGCTTCAACGACATGGTCGCCGACCTGCGGGAACGACAGGAACTACGCAACCTGTTCGGCCGCTACGTCGGCGAGGACGTCGCCCGACGCGCCATCGAGACCGGCACCGAGCTGGGCGGCGAGGAACGCTACGTCGGTGTGCTCTTCGTCGACATCGTCGGTTCGACGCGCCTGGCCGTGAACCGCCCGCCGCGCGAGATCGTCGAGCTGCTCAACGAGTTCTTCCGGGTGGTCGTGGCCGTCGTCGGACGCCACGGCGGCTTCGTCAACAAGTTCCAGGGTGATGCGGCGCTCGCGATCTTCGGCGCCCCCCTCGACCTCGACGACTTCGCCGGCCGCGCGCTGGCCTCCGCGCGTGAGCTACGGGCCGAGCTGTACCAGACCCTCGGTGACACCGACATCGGCATCGGTGTCTCCGCCGGCAAGGCGATCGCCGGGCACATCGGCGCCGAGCAGCGCCTCGAGTACACCGTCATCGGCGACCCGGTGAACGAGGCCGCGCGCCTCACCGAACTCGCGAAGGACGAGCCCACCCGCGTGCTCGGTTCGGCCCGTGCCGTGTTCCTGGCCTCGCACGAAGAGGCCGAGCACTGGGAGATCGGTGAAGGCGTCGAACTCCGCGGCCGCGGGATCGAGACCCTCCTCGCCCGCCCGCACATGGAGCCCTACCGCAGGGACTGAGCGGCCCCCGAGGTGTCGACTCACCAGGGCCCTTCAAGACTCGTCGCTCGCGCTCCTCGCACCTCAAGCAGCGGCTGGGGCCCGCTAATCCTCCGACGACTCCGTCGTCTTCTTCGCGGCCGTCTTCTTGGCCGCGGTCTTTTTGGCGGTCGTCTTCTTGGCGGCAGCCTTCTTCGCGGTCTTCTTGGCGGCCGTCTTCTTCGCAGCCTTCTTTGCCGGGGCCTTCTTGGCGGCCTTCTTCGCCGCCTTCTTGGCCGGGCCGCGAGCGCGACGATCGGCGAGGAGTTCCATCGCGCGCTCCGGCGTGATCGAGTCGACCTCGTCGCCCTTGCGCAGGCTCGCGTTGGTTTCGCCGTCGGTCACGTACGGACCGAAGCGGCCATCCTTGATGACCATCGGCCTGCCGCTGACCTCGTCGTCCTTGCCCAGTTCACGCAGCGGCGGCGCAGCCGCCTGCCGTCCACGACGCTTGGGCTCGGAGTAGATCTTCAGGGCCTCGTCGAGGGTGATCTCGAAGAGCTGTTCCTCACTACCGAGGGACCGCGAATCCGAGCCCTTCTTCAGGTAAGGACCGTAGCGCCCGTTCTGCGCGGTGATCTCGTCGCCGGACTCCGGGTCGACGCCGACGACGCGCGGCAGCGACAGCAGCTTCAGAGCCTCGTCGAGGGTGACCGTCGAGATGTCCATCGACTTGAACAGCGAACCGGTGCGAGGCTTGGGGCCGGCCTTCTTCGCCGCCTTCTTGGCGACCTTCTTCGCCGCCGGCTTGGTCTTGGTGGTGGTGCCGCCGCCCGGGGAATCGAGCGGGACCACATCGGCGTCGCCGGCGTCGCTGCCGCCGGTGCCGGGAGATCCGCCGTCGCGCGGCGTCGGACCCGCGGGGATGGTGATCGGGGCTTCGCCGTCGTCGTCATCGTCGTCGGCGGGCAGGATCTCGGTCACGTACGGACCGAAACGCCCTTCCTTGGCGACGATCTCGTGGCCGGTCAGCGGGTCGACGCCCAGCGAGCGACCCTCCTGCGGCGTCGAGAACAGCTTCTCCGCGATCTCCAGCGTCAGCTCGTCCGGCGTGATGTCGGCGGGCAGGTTGGCGCGCTGCAGATCGGGTTCGGCATCGGCGTCGGTCTTCTTGTTCGCGTTGAGGTCACGCTCGAGGTACGGACCGAAGCGGCCGACGCGCACATAGATCGGCCGGCCCTCTTCGTCGTCGAACAAGCGGATCGAGTTGACCTGGCGGGCGTCGATCTCCTCGAGGTTGACGCCGACGAGCTTCTTGAGTCCGCCGTACTGGGCGATCGCCGAGTGCGCCGAGCGTGCCTCGGCGTCGCCGGACCGCTCGTCGCCGAAGTAGAACTCCGACAGCCACTTCGTCCGGTTCTCGTTGCCGGTGGCGATCTGGTCGAGATCGTCTTCCAGGGTCGCGGTGAAGTCGTAGTCGACGAGACTCTCGAAGTACGCCTCGAGAAGTCCCACCACCGCGAAGGCGATCCACGACGGGACGAGGGCGTTGCCCTTCTTCACGACGTAACCGCGATCCTGGATGGTGCCGATGATCGAGGCGTAGGTCGACGGACGGCCGATGCCCAGCTCTTCGAGCACCTTGACCAGCGACGCCTCGGTGAAGCGGGCCGGCGGGTTGGTCGAGTGACCGTCGGCGGTGAGCTCGGTCGCGGTGAGCGACTGTCCCTCGGTCAGCTGTGGCAGGCGGTTCTCGGCGTCGTCGGCCTGGCCACCGGTCTGCTCGTCGACGGTTTCCACGTAGGCCGACAGGAAGCCGGGGAACGTGATGGTGCGGCCCGACGAGGCGAACGTCGCGCGCTCCCCGGACGACGCGGTGCCCGCGATCCGCAGGCTCAGCGTGGTGCCCTTGGCGTCGGCCATCTGCGAGGCGACGGTGCGCTGCCAGATGAGCTCGTACAGGCGGAACTCGTCGGCCTCGAGCTGGCCGGCGACCTGGCCGGGAGTCCGGAAGGTCTCGCCCGCGGGACGGATCGCCTCGTGGGCCTCCTGGGCGTTCTTGACCTTGCGGGTGTACTGACGCGGCGTCGGGTGGACGAAGTTGTCGCCGTACAGCTCGCGTGCCTGGGCGCGGGCGGCGTTGATCGCCGACTCGCTCAGGCTCGTCGAGTCGGTACGCATGTAGGTGATGAAGCCGTTCTCATACAGCCGCTGCGCGATGCGCATGGTGCGGTCGGAGGTGAAGCGAAGCTTACGGCCGGCCTCCTGCTGCAGCGTCGACGTCATGAACGGCGCATACGGGCGACGGGTGTAGGGCTTCTCCTCCACCGAGGTCACCGTCATGGCGGCGCCGCGCAGACCTGCGGCCAGGCTCTCCGCGCGGTCGGCGTCGAGCACGACGACCCCGTCGGGCTTCTTCAGTTCACCGGTCGCCTCGAAGTCGCGACCGGTGGCGACACGGGCGTCGTCGACGTTGACCAGGCGGGCCTTGAACGTCGAGGGGCTGGCCTCGGCGCCGGCGTCCATGGTCGCGGCGATGTCCCAGTACTCGGCGGACACGAACGCCATGCGCTCACGTTCACGCTCGACGATGATGCGCGTCGCGACGGACTGCACGCGGCCCGCCGACAGCTTCGGCATGACCTTCTTCCACAGCACCGGAGACACCTCGTAGCCGTAGAGGCGGTCGAGGATGCGTCGGGTCTCCTGGGCGTCGACGAGGTCGATGTCGAGATCACGCGGGTTCTCGGCGGCCGCGCGGATCGCGGGTTCGGTGATCTCGTGGAACACCATCCGCTTGACCGGGATCTTCGGTTTGAGCGTCTCGAGGAGGTGCCAGGCGATGGCCTCCCCCTCGCGGTCACCGTCCGTGGCGAGGTAGAGCTCGTCGACGTCCTTCATCAGCGACTTCAGCTCACTGACGGTGGTCTTCTTGTCCGGCGAGACGACGTAGAGCGGCTCAAAGTTGTCGTCGACGTTCACCCCGAGGCGCGCCCAGGGCTGGCCCTTGTACTTGGCGGGGACGTCGGCGGCGCCGCGCGGCAGGTCGCGAATGTGGCCGCGGGACGACTCCACCACGTAGTTGGAGCCGAGGTAACCGGCGATCTTGCGCGCCTTTGTAGGGGACTCGACGATCACGAGTCGTCGGATTCCCCCACTAGAGCGGGATGCGGTGCTGGTCTCGGCCACCGGGGCGTCCTTCGGTTGACTGGGTGGAGAACCACCTGCATGTCTGAACAGGTGTGTTCGATGGGTTTGTACCTTATGTATAGCGCCGTTTGCACATCCGAATTCCTTGTGACGCTGTCAGATGTGACCCATACCGCGCTTTCAGTCAGCGTTTTCCCAGGTCAGAACGATCTAGAAGAGATCGCTAATGTATGTCCGCAGGTGGCCAATCCGGCACCGCCGCTGCATTCGGCGGCGGACCGACGTATTCGTGCAGACGAACGAGACGACGGTGGCCGGCGATGCGAAGTGCAGGTGAATGACCCCGCGTGCCGACCAGGGTGGGTGCGATCCCGACCCTCATCAGTGCGGTGGCGAGTGCCGCGTGGGTGTCGCGGGCGTGCGGGTCGAGACCGAGTTGGTAGCGGCCTTCGTCGGAGTGGCCGGAGGCGATCACCCAGAGCCGCAGCGCACGGTATGACGGAATCCAGCCGGTGGGCATCGCCTTGACCGCGCCTGCCGACCATGCCAGGTGAAGCGCGTCGAGTTCATGACACGCCGCGGTGCGGGCCAACGGGGTGCCCTCATCGGAGGTGGTGACCTCGGCGTCGAGACCGGAGGCCCGCATCTCCTCGACGATCTGCTCCGCGCGCCAGCGATCGCGGACGACGATCGAGACCCGCGTACCGGAGTCCGAACGGACGGCCTGACCGTGCGCCGCGAGCAGGCCCGCGAGATCGGAGTACGCGGGCTCCTCTGTCTCCGCGGAGAAGAACGACAACTGGCCCACAAGCCGAGATTAGGTGGTCCGGGTCCCCGAAACCGGTCTTTCCCGCGGCGGTTCGCGCCGCCGCTTCAGCGGCCCCCGGAAAACAAACCGCTCCCGTCTCGACTGAACGAGACGGGAGCGGTTGTCGGCAAGCTGCGTATGCAGTTGCGCAGGTGGTCTCAGACCGCGCGAACGCCGGTGGCCTGCGGGCCCTTGGTGCCCTGGCCGACCTCGAACTCCACCCGCTGGTTCTCCTCGAGGGTGCGGAAACCGGCTCCCTGGATTTCGGAGTAGTGGACGAACACGTCGTCGGAGCCCTCGTCAGGCGCGATGAAGCCGAAGCCCTTTTCCGCGTTGAACCACTTCACAGTCCCCTGTGCCATGTCTTGCAATCCTTTACATATCAACTGTCGCGACACGATGGGTCATCGCGTCGTGGCCGGTTGACCGCCATACTTCAAAGAGCCCCGCGAAGATCTGCTTCGATCCGCCAAACTAACCTCAGTACCACGGCTGCAACACGCTTGTCGCCCGCCTCGACGGGTTGCGAAAGCTGCGGCCTCACCCAGTCAATCATGTCCGGCCCACTTGCGATAGTCACATCAACCAAGATGAGCAAAAACCTCGCCAAACTTCAGCAGCACGACATCCATCGGTAACATCCCGACCTTCCCAGACCTCCCGCGCCGACACCACTTTGAAGAGTTTCCACCATAAAATGCAGTACTCCACATTCGGGACAGATCTCCTCGCAAGGTCCCTCGCAGGCACCGACCCCGACGAGTCCCCACTCACGCACCTGTCGGTAATCCCGTCGCGCCCTGCATCTTTCGCCGAGTGGCCGGAATGGGTGCCCACAGCACTCCTCGACGCGTACGCGGACAACGGAATAGAACGCGTCTGGACACACCAGGCCCGGGCCGCCGACGAAGCATTCCGCGGTAATCATGTCGCCATCTGCACCGGAACCGCATCGGGTAAATCACTGTCTTACCAGATGCCAATTCTTTCGACTCTGCTGAATGAAAAGAATTCGACAGCGTTATATCTCGCGCCGACGAAAGCGTTGGGCGCGGACCAGATCCGGGCGGTCTCCTCGATCATCGCCGGGCGGCCGGAGTTCGGGCACCTGCAGCCCTGCGCCTACGACGGCGACACCGACCCCGAGATCCGGCAGTGGGCGCGCGTGCACTCACGGTGGATATTCACCAACCCCGACATGCTGCACATCGGCATCCTCTCGCATCACGCCCGGTGGCGTCAGTTCTTCCGGCATCTTCGCTTCATCGTCGTCGACGAATGCCACCACTACCGTGGCGTCTTCGGCTCCCACACCGCACTCGTCATGCGCAGGCTCCTCCGGATCGCCCGTGCGGCCGGCGCGAATCCGACGGTGATCGGTGCCAGCGCGACGGTCGCGCAACCCGCGGAGGCATTGGGCCGCTTGATCGGTGAGCCCGCGGTCGCGGTGACCGAGGACAGCTCGCCGCGCGGTGAGCGCACCGTCGCATTGTGGGAGCCGGACTTCCTGCCGGCGGTGACCGGGGAGAACGGCGCGCCGGTCCGACGCTCCGCCGGCGCCGAATCTGCACGGTTACTCGCGGATTTCGTGGTCGAGGGTGCGCGGACACTGTGTTTCGCGCGCAGTCGGCGGGGCGTCGAACTGACGGCACTGTCGGCGCGGAACCTGTTGTCGCAGAGTGCGCCCGAACTCGAGTCGAGGATCGGGGCCTACCGTGCGGGCTATCTCGCCGATGACCGGCGCAAGCTCGAGAAGGCGATCTCCGACGGCGAGCTGCTCGGTGTCGCGACCACCAACGCACTCGAATTGGGCGTCGACATCAGCGGATTGGACGCTGTCATCGTCAGCGGCTACCCCGGGACGGTCGCGTCGTTCTGGCAGCAGGCGGGTCGGGCCGGACGCCAACGGGAGTCCGGGGACTCGCTGGTGGTCCTGGTCGCCCGCGACGACCCACTCGACACATTCCTGGTGCACCATCCCGACTCGCTCCTCGGCAAGCCGGTCGAGGCCACCGTCACCGACCCGGCCAACCCGTACATCCTCGGGCCGCATCTGTTGTGCGCCGCCGCAGAGAAGCCGCTCTCGGACACCGAGATAGACGCCTGGGATGCGCGGCCGGTGGCCGAGGACCTGGCCACGGAAGGCCTGCTGCGCAGACGGAAGTCGGGTTGGTACGTCGCCGCCGGCGTCGAACCGCACGCCGAGATCGACATTCGGGGCGGGATCGGCGGGCAGGTGTTGATCGTCGACACCACGACCTCGCAGGTCCTGGGCACCGTCGACACCGGGCGCGCGATGTCGACGGTGCACCCCGGCGCGGTGCACATCCACCAGGGCGAGACGTACCTCGTCGATGAACTAGACCTCGACGACGGCCTGGCGCTCGCACATCCCGAGGACCCCGACTGGACCACGTCGGCACGCGAGACCACCGACATCTCGATCACCTCCGTCATCGAGAGCCGTGAGTTCGGTCCGCTGACCGTGGCCTTCGTCGAGGTCGACGTGACGCATCAGGTAGTCGGTTACCTGCGGACACTGCGGACCGGTGAGGTGCTCGACGCCGTCGAACTCGACATGCCCGAGCAGACCCTGCATACCCGGGCGGTCATGTACACGCTCACACCGGAGGTGCTGGCCGAGGCCGGAATCGACGACACGAGGCTGCCCGGTTCCCTGCACGCGGCCGAGCATGCGGCGATCGGACTCCTCCCCCTCGTCGCGACGTGCGACCGATGGGACATCGGCGGCGTCTCCACCGACCTCCATCCCGACACCGGATTGCCGACCGTTTTCGTCTACGACGGGTACATGGGCGGGGCGGGTTTCGCCGAGCGCGGGCACTCTGCCTTCCTCACCTGGATCAACGCCACCCGGGACGCCGTCGCGAGCTGCGGATGCGAGAGCGGCTGCCCGTCGTGTGTACAGAGCCCCAAGTGTGGCAACGGCAATGATCCGTTGGACAAAGATGGCGCAGTGACCGTCCTCGAACTGTTGTCTCGGCAATACTTGGCTCATGCATGACGAGGCATCCGATCGGGGGATCGGAACGAAGCGGCTGGTGTCCCGGCCCTCGCGCGCCTTCTTCCTGCTTGCCCGGCCCACCCAGGACACCGACAACCTGCCGGCCTCCATCGGCGAACGCGACGTGTTCTTCTCCGAGGAGGCGGCACTCGATGCCCTCGACCTGCACTACGGGTGGTGCGCGGCCCGGTCGGGCGGCTTCACCCCGGTGGTGACCACCGCCCAGTGGTACCTGCAAACCGCGATGATCGGCCCGAGGATCACGCCGTCGCTCGGCGAGGTGTACCTGGCGTCGTCCGACGCGCAGTCCGGCGAAACCTGGGCTGCTGCAGGCGGGTTCCTGACCGAGGGCGAACTGATCCACTGGTCGTCGTTCGTGCGGGCGGTTCGACCGTGGATCCCGCTGAACACCGGGACCGAAGCCTTCGAACTCGCCTACCGCGGCGACACGGACGTTCACTTTCACCAATTGTGGTTCGCCCCTATGCAATCGGTACGGGTGTATCCGAAACGGATCGTCGTCGACGAGGACAGTCGCGGGTAGCTCGACACCGCTACTCGACCGGACCGGCCCGCGCGGACGCCGTGGCCGCCCGGACGCCGAAGGTGCCCAGGTCGACCGGGACCCGCACCGACACGAGCACGTCCTCACCGTCCGTTCGGCACGCGACCACCTCGACCGAAGGCCGTTGTGCCGTCGCCACTGCACGCGCAGCGGTGCAGGGTTCGGACTCCCCCGCCACGTGATCTGCGGCTGCGGCCAGCGCGGACAGGTCAGCTGCCGACTGAGCGCGGTGACGGGCGAGCACGGCCGCGCCGACGTAGATGACCATGACGAGAACTGCCGCGAGAGCGGCGATCGCGAACGCGCCCAGCACCGTCGCATTGCCATGGTCATCTGCGACGAGACCGCGGACGGCCCTCACGGTTCGACGCCGGGCGCGAAGACCACCTGATCCTCGCCTCGCGGTTCCTTGGCGGCCACGGCCTGTGCCGACATCGTGAGGCCCGGCAACAACGCCACCGAGGTGCGCACCTGCGCGACGACACGTTTCCCCTGGACCGACACCAACACCACGGCCCGATCCCCCGCCATCCGCTTCGCGACCTCGCGCGCCGAATCGTCACCCGCTGCCGTCAGCCGTGCCGCCTCCCGCGCAGCTCGGTACAACGGATCTGGGCCGTCACGCCACCGATCGCTCCGACGGCGAGCAGCACCGCGACCACGATCGCAGCGACCGCGTATGCCGCCTCGACCGTCACCATCCCCGCCTCATCCCGACCGATCTCCGCAATCCGAATCCTCAGCGCACGCAAGCACATCAGCCCACCGAGGTGCTGAGAGCCTTCCCGATGATGCCGGTCAGCGCACTCACGATGTTGTCCCCGGTGATCACCGTGTAGAGGATCGCCCCGAACGCCGCGGCCGCAATTGTGCCGATCGCGTATTCCGCCGTGGACATGCCGTCCTCGTCGGTGATCAGCCGCGTGGCGTGCGCACCTGCACGATCGATGAGACGAGAAAGGTTGTGGGTCATGGGTTCTCCTGTCGGGACGAGCGACCTTCGAGTTCTGCACTACTTGGACGCATCAAAGCCCCGCTGGGATCCATCGAGTTTTCGACTCCGCACCCCTCGAGGGGTGGGTTTGCGAGCGGACACCTCAGGCGGACGACCAGACGCCGAGCTCGTTACCGCTCGGGTCGGTGAAGTGAAACCGTCGGCCGCCCGGAAAGTCGTAGGGACCGTCGACGATCTGACCTCCCGCCGCACGCACCTTCTCGACCGTTGCGTCGAGGTCATCGGAGTACAGCAGGACCAGCGGACCGCCCCGGGTGGGCGCCGAGTCGCCGAGCGCGAGGCCGCCCGCCTCGGGCGACCCTGCTCCTCCCGGCCCGACGATTCCCGAGTAACCGGGTCCGTAGTCGTTGAACTCCCAGCCGAACGCGCCCGAATAGAAGGTCCGCGCCGCAGCCATGTCCGTGACGGTGAGCTCGACGTAGTCGATCGCATGGTGTCGGTGTCCGGTGTCAGCCATGTCTCCAGTGTGCTGGTGGGCACCGACAGTTCGTGAGCACTTCCGCGCTCGCAGTCAAAACGCGCCGAGCACCGTCGACGCCAGACCGACCACTACCGGGACGATCCCGAGACAGATGAACGCAGGCAGGAAGCACAGCCCGAGCGGACCACTGATCGCCACTCCGGCGCGCTCGGCCGCGGCCAGCGCATCGTCATGAGCGCGGCGTCGAACATCGTCCGCCAGTTCCGCGAGTCCGCCCGCCAGTGACGAACCGGCTCGGGCCGAGCGTCTGGCCAGCGCCGCGAGGGCTTCGAGATGGTCGTCGGCCGACCTCTTCGCCTCCGATGAATCCTCGAGCAGCGCCGCCCATGCGGTGTCCGGGTCGGCACCGAGTTGCAGCAGGTCAGCGACACGCGCGAGCGGCCGGGCGAGCGACGGCGGGGCACGGCCGGCAACGACCGCCGCGGCGACACCCACCGGCAACCCGGCCCGGAGGCACACGGCGAACAGATCGAAGGCGGATGCCACGGCGAACGGATCCTCCCGCGGTGGACCCGCACCCAGCCATCTCGGCGAGCGGTCGGGGCCCGGCGGAGGGTCGACGACCCGGTACAGCCGCCAGCGCGGCGCGGGCCAGACCAGCAACCCCGCGGCCAAGGACGCCATCGCGATCGCCACCCCGGTCAACGGGCCAGCACTTTCCCGGTGATGCGTTCCGACCACGCGACTCCGGCGGCGGCCAAGACGGTTCCGACCATCAGCAGGACGCCGCCGAGACCACCGCCGAGGAGTACCTGGATCGGCCCGGCGCCGGTCGCCTGGCCCAGTGCAATACCGAGCAGGGGCAGACCGGCCAGCACCATCGCCGTCGCACGCGGCCCCGACAGGCCGGCACGTGTGCGGTCGGCGAATCCGCGGCGCGACCGCAGATCGGACCGCAACGCCGCCAGCGTGTCCACCATCGGCAGGCCGTACTGTTCGGCGGTCTGCCAGGCCACTCCGATCCGATGCCACGACGCCGCCCCCGACGCGTCCTCCGAACCCGGTGTCGGCTCCGGATCTGCGATCGCCGACCCACCGAGCGACGCTCGCGACGCCATCGCCTCGAGCCCATCGGCGATCTCCGAACAGCCACGACCACCGTCGGCCGTGCGCCGCCGGAGCTCGGCGACCGCAACCTCGCAGGCGTGCACCGGGGGCGCGCCGACCGAAAGTTCCGAGATCATCAGGGACAGCGCCAGCAGCAGGTCGTCCAACCGACGATCGAACCTCTTCTCCGCCTGTCGACGTCGTCGAATCCACATCACGAGCGCCACGACGATGCCCGCCGCAACCGCGGCCGAGAGCCCACCGAGCACCAAGGCCGCCACCGGTGCACCCGCGGCGAGAAACGCCATCCGATTCGACGATCGGGTGACGCGCGGCCTCCCCACGACGATCTGCAGGCGCTGCCAGGCCCGCGGCGGCGACCACAACAGGACACCGAACCCGAGGGCCACCAGGACCGGGGCCACCAGGACCGGGGCCATCGGCGGAATCCCGGACATCATGCCGACAGCCGGCGCGGACCAGCGGAGGTCCCGGGGTCGTCAGCGGACCGACCGCCGGGCGGTCGATGTCTGGCGAGCATCGTGTCGAAGAACGGTCGATGGTCGGTGAAACCACTGTCTCGCAACCAGATCGGCACGATGTCGACTCGCCCGTCAGGAGCACGCCGTACGACGCCGATCTCGACGAGCCCACGTGAACCGTCCGCTCGGCGCGCGACACCGAGCACCATCTGCAGGGCCGCGCCCAACTGGCTGTGCAACGCATCGCGACCCATCCCGCCCAGCGCGGCAAGGGCTTCCATCCGCGCCGGCACCTCGGAGGTCGAGTTGGCGTGCACGGTCCCGGCGCTGCCGTCGTGTCCGGTGTTGAGTGCGGTGAGCAGGTCGATCACCTCGGCGCCTCGCACCTCCCCGACGACGATCCGGTCGGGCCGCATGCGCAGCGCCTGCCGCACCAGCGCACGCACCGGAACCTCGCCCACGCCTTCGACATTCGCCGCGCGTGCCACGAGTCGAACCACTTGGGGATGGCGGGGCGCGAGCTCGAGGGCGTCCTCGACACACACGAGCCGCTCACGAGTGTTCATCTCGCCGATCAGCGCGTTCAGCAGCGTCGTTTTTCCGGAGCCCGTGCCGCCGATGACCAGGAAGGAGAAGCGGTGTCGGAGGATGTCACCGATGATCCCGACCACCTCTGCCGGGATGGCGCCGCCGGCGATCAGACTCGGCAGGTCCTTCGACGCTGCACGCAGCACCCGCAACGATATACAGGTGCCGTCGGCGGCGAGCGGCGGAATGATCGCGTGTAGTCGCACCGTGTATCCGCGCCGGCCGACGTCGGACAGCTGGCCGTCGACCCACGGTTGCGCGTCGTCGAGGCGACGTCCGGCGCTCAGCGCGAGACGTCCCGCCAGGCGCCGGACCGATGCCTCGTCGGGAAAGCGGATCGTCGCCGGCTCGAGTCCGCGTCCGCGGTCCACCCATACGTCGTCGGGACCGGCTACGAGGATGTCGGCGATGTCTGGTTCGGCGAGCAGTGCCTCCAGCTTTCCGGCGCCGGTGAGCTCCGTTTGAAGGAAACGGAGTGCCGCGAGGAGGTCGGTGTCGCCCAGGACACCGCCGGCCTCGGCACGGATCGCCTCGGCGATCACCGCCGGGCTCGGTTCCGCGGCATCTGAGGCCAGCCGAGACCGGACGCGTTCGAGCAGCTCGTCGTCAGTTCGATCGACTGTCACGCCGCTCTCCCCTGTCCTGCCACCCTCGAGTGGACGGCTTGGGCCGCACGTCCGAGCGGACTGCGGGGTCGGACGCGGAGCGGTCCACCCTCCAGCCGGACCGGAAGACGCGGGTCAGGCCGATACGCGGCGATCAAGGGGACCCCGATCGCGTCGGCGACCTGCGCGGGCCGCAGACCACCCGGTGACGGACCCCGGACCACGAGTTCGACGGAGACCTCGTCACCGATGAGCCGGCCGACCACCCGACGTGCCGCGGCGCAGCCACCGACCGACGGGGCGGAGACCAGCACGACGAGATCCGCCGAAGCGATCGCTGTACGGACGACCGGGGTGTCGGCGCGCGGAAGGTCGACCACCACAAGATCTCCGTGGGCCTGACCTGCGTCGATGACCGCGGCCACCGCGTCAGAGCCCGGCGCCCGCGTGGGGAGACGTTCCGAGGTCAACACCGCGAGACCACTCCCGGCACGTGGCAGGGCGTGGTGCAACGCCGTGCCACCGACGACGCCTCCGTCCAGCGACAGGTCCTGCCAGCGCAAGCCCGGGCGCTGCTCGATCCCGAGCAGCAGGTCGGCACCGGGCGCGACGTCGTCGAGATCGAGGAGCAGGGTGGACGATCCGTTCCCGACGCTGGTGAGAGCCACCGCCGCGGCCAGCGTCGATGCGCCGGCTCCACCATGTGCGCCGATCACCGCGAGGACACCCGCGGGCCGGCGGCGAGGTACGCGGACGTCGGTCAACGATCTGACCAGGCGATTCTCGTCAGACGGCAGCGCGGCCGCGTCGGTGGCCCCGAGGTCCATCGCCATCCGCCAGGTGTCGGCTCGCGGTTCCTCCGCACTGACGAGGATCAGACCGTCGCGACGCGGTGGATGTATCAGAGTGAGGACGGCGATCGCCGCCGGATCGGCCACCACGGCGCGGCTGGTGAGCCATTCACGGCGACAGTCGTCGGGCCGGGCGGCGACGGTGCGATATCCGGCGGCCGCCGCGCAGCGCGCGACGTCGTCATACAGATCCGGGTCGACGAGAACGAGCAGATCATCGGGCATGGCGTCGATGATGAGGCGGAGAAGGTCCCTCAGGAGCCCGCTCGCGGCCTCTGTGGACATCGTCGGCGGGCTGTGGAAAGAATCCACAGGACAATGGCCGAGCAGACTACAACTGGCAGTGAACGAATGTCCGCAAAGGCGGAGGCTGCCCCTAGATAGAAGACAACCCCGGCCAGGGGGGAGGAGGCCGGGGTTGTCGCGTTTCAGCCCCGGGGGGTCGGGCTGAAAGGCGCCGGTATCAGAACCGGGTACCGACGACTATACACACGGCTTCTGATTCTTTGCAAGTACAACAATCGTTCTTCGCAAATGTCCGTTCTGATCCTCGGGAGACCGACGAGGCTTATACACAGCGCTCCAGCTAACACATTTTCTCAAGGAAACTTGCAGTTGGTGAATCTCGGACATCCGGGCCGTCCGCCGGGGTTGCGGACGACCCCGAAGGTCGGATCGTCATGACGAACCCGGAACCCATCGGGACCCCGAGACCCGCGTCGCGACACGCCGGCCACCGCACGCCGCGCGCCGGACAGCACCGTCTCGGATCGCGAATACCCTGCCCCGCAGTACTTCCCGTCGATTCCGGGAAGTCGTTCAACATTTGGACACCGATCACTTGATGTGACCGCGATCACGGTGTACAACAGTGGTACGGAAGTTCGGAGGGCCAAGCCCGATCCGGAAGAGAAGGACCGAGTCCCCGCTCCGAGCACTTCCCAGCACGGGCGGCAAGCACCCACGCGGAGCACGCCGCATAAAGGCAAAAGCGTTGTGCGCCTGCGAAATCGCGGCAGGAGAAACGACCGCCACATTAGTTGCGCCACTGCCTTCCCCCCGCCGGCGAGGAGCCCGGGGAGAATGGCCTTGAAGATGGCCGCACGTGGACGGTACGGGCGACCTGACCCGTGTTCAATCGCCGAGGCGGTGACCACAACCCACCAAGCACGCTTGGTAACTTGAGTCCGTGCTACGCGGGCGGCAACCTCGTCGGTAACGACAGGGAGGCCGCCCGCAGTGTTGTCCGGGGTCGGTTCGAACTACCCGCCCGCGCCGCATCGGCAATCGACTTCGCCTCCGCCGCACCGGCTTCGAGCGCCTCGCAACAGAACACGAGCCAGTCCCGCAACCCGTCCGGACCACCCGAGGCGAAGGCCGCCGCCAGCGACCGATACTCACCCGCGCGCTTGAACCAGGTGACCTCCGGGACCCCCAGACAATGCGGGTCGAGTCCCGTCGCGGCGCCCACGAGCCTGGACACGGCACGCGCGACCACTCCGTTCGCAGTCGGGAAGGGCTGGAGCCCGAGAAGCTCGCCGTGCACCACCGCGGCGAGCACCGGCGCCGGCACCGACGTGGCACCGGTTATCAACTGCCCCAACAGATCGAGACGATTCGCCACATCCGTCTCGGGTCGCGGGCGGCCCAGCTCGTCGGGATTCGCGACGAGGTCGGCGGCGGCGAGCGTGTGCAAACGAGCGAGTGCCTGAGCAGGGGCGCGTCGGATCACGCCGGTGAGGGTCTCGAGCGATTCACCGTCGAGGGCCTGCGACACGCGCATCGCCCCCGCGAGAATCGGATCGTCGAAGTCCCCGTCGCGGCGTAGTTCCACGCTTCCGCCGTCGATCGCAGCCGACGACCGGCCCGCCCGCCACGACGCCTCGGTGGCCGTTTTGTCCCATCCGCGCAGGTTGGCGGGGTGCCGATGCACCGCGGACAGCGCGTCACGCGCTCGATCGGCAGCGTCGGCCACGCCGGGGAGGTCCAGCAGAGGAGCCAAAGGATCGTTGGTCACGCCCTGACGATAGTTGCGCGAACTCGTCGCGTGCTCCCCCGACCCCGGTCGGACCATACCCACGGCGCCTCGCTCCAACCCGGACATCGATGTAGTCCAACCGGTCGATGATCGAAAGGCCTCACGAACGAACCATGACGACACTTATTGTTAGTGATGGTTTCGAATATTCGCCCTCCGCCCATTCTTGCGGGCGCCTGAACAAGGCCGCGGTCATGCGTGAACAATGGGTGACGACCGCTCGTCGCGAAAGAGCCACCGCTCGTCGCGAATCGACCACGCTCATCGGAGCACCGGTACCCCGTTGCAACGTGGCGTGACTACGCTCACACCAGCGATCCGTCATCCCGTCGTGTCACCTTTACTCTGGGTTGATCCGCCGTCGAGAAGCGAAAGGCTCATTTCACTGATGTCCTCCACCACCGTCCAGGCGTTCCCGCCATCCGAAGAGTTCGCCGCGCAGGCCAACGCCAACGCCGAGATCTACGACCGTGCAGACGCGGACCGACTCGAGTTCTGGGCGGAGCAGGCGCGTCGACTCGATTGGGCCACCGACTTCACCGACACCCTCGACTGGTCGAACGCACCGTTCGCGAAGTGGTTCGTCGGAGGCAAGCTCAACGTCTCCGTGAACTGCGTGGACCGGCACGTCGCCGCGGGCAAGGGCGATCGCGTCGCCATCCACTGGGTCGGCGAACCCGGCGACACCCGCGACCTCACCTACAGCCAGCTGCTCACCGAGGTCAGCAAGGCGGCCAACTACTTCACCTCCATCGGCCTGCAGGCCGGCGACCGCGTCGCCATCTACATGCCGATGGTCCCCGAGGCCCTGATCTCGATGCTCGCCTGCGCGCGCCTCGGCCTCACCCACTCCGTCGTGTTCGCGGGCTTCTCCTCGGGCGCCCTGCGCTCCCGCGTCGACGATGCCGAGGCCAAGCTCGTCATCACCACCGACGGTCAGTACCGACGCGGCGAGCCCGCCCCCCTCAAGACCAACGTCGACGAGGCGCTGGGCACCGGCGACGACGCCGCGAAGTCGGTCGAGAAGGTCCTCGTGGTGCGTCGCACCAATCACGACCCCGACCTGAACTGGGTCGAGGGACGCGACGTCTGGTGGGAGGACACCGTCGACCAGCAGTCCGACGTCCACGAACCGGAGGCCTTCGACTCCGAGCACCCGCTGTTCCTGCTCTACACCTCCGGCACCACCGGCAAGCCCAAGGGCATCGTCCACTCTTCGGGCGGTTACCTGACCCAGGTCAGCTACACCTTCCACTACGTCTTCGACCACAAGGAAGGCCGCGACGTCTTCTGGTGTGGCGCCGACATCGGCTGGGTGACCGGCCACTCGTACCTCGTCTACGGGCCGCTCTCCAACGGCGCCACCGAGGTGGTCTACGAGGGCACCCCGAACTCCCCCAACGAGCATCGCCACTTCGAGATCATCGAGAAGTACGGCGTCACGATCTACTACATCGCCCCGACGCTGATCCGCACGTTCATGAAGTGGGGCCAGCAGATCCCCGAGGCCCACGACCTGTCGTCGGTCCGCCTGCTCGGCAGCGTCGGCGAGCCGATCAACCCCGAGGCGTGGAGGTGGTTCCGCGAGGTCATCGGCGGTGGCAAGGCACCGATCGTCGACACCTGGTGGCAGACCGAGACCGGCGCGATCATGATCTCGCCGCTTCCCGGCGTGACCGCGACCAAGCCCGGCTCGGCGATGAAGCCGCTGCCCGGCATCAGCGCGAACATCGTCGACGACCAGGGCAACCCCGTCGGCGCCGGCGAGCAGGGTTATCTCGTCCTCGATCAGCCGTGGCCGGCGATGCTGCGCGGGATCTGGGGCGATGAGGAGCGCTTCCGCGACACCTATTGGTCGCGTTTCGCCGAGCAGGGCTGGTACTTCGCCGGTGACGGCGCCCGCTACGACGAGGACCACGCCCTCTGGGTCCTCGGCCGCGTCGACGACGTGATGAACGTGTCCGGCCACCGCATCTCCACCGCCGAGGTCGAGTCGGCCCTCGTCGGGCACTCCGGTGTGGCCGAGGCCGCGGTCATCGGCGCCGCCGACGAGACCACCGGCCAGGGCATCGTCGCCTTCGTCATCCTCCGCGAGGGCGTCGAGAACACCGGCGACGAGCTGATCGCCGAGCTCCGCATGCAGGTGTCGGTGGAGATCTCCCCGATCGCCAAGCCGCGCGAGATCAACGTCGTGCCGGAGCTGCCCAAGACGCGTTCGGGCAAGATCATGCGCCGCCTGCTCAAGGATGTGGCCGAGGGTCGCGAGCTCGGCGACACCTCGACGCTCGTCGATCCGTCGGTGTTCGAGGCGATCCGCTCGAAGAAGTCCTGACGCTCGCGAGCCCGCTCCTCAGGGAGCAGGAACGACTGCGTCGATGCGCCGCCGGTGACAAGTTCACCGGCGGCGCATCGGGCTCTCGGCGGACTTTCACCGGCATCTCGCCGGGTGGGCCGCCACCTCGTGAGCCCACACATGGCAACATATGGCCATCAGCCGAACAACGGAGGATTCTGTGAGCCCCAACGAGCACGGCCTGCCCGAAGCGGGCCGGGACTCCGTCCCGTCGATCCCACTCTCGGACGCGAACGCCGGTCCCAACGGCGAGCCGAGCATCGGGAGCCTGGTCAAGGACGCCACCGCGAGCGTCTCGACCCTGTTCCGGTCCGAGGTCGCCCTCGCCAAGGCCGAGCTCGTCGGTGAGGCCAAGAAGGCCGGCGCGGGTACGGGTCTGCTGATCGTCGCCGGCGTGATGGCGCTGTACTCCAGCTTCTTCTTCTTTTTCTTCCTGGCCGAACTGCTCGACGAGTTCGTGTGGCGCTGGCTGGCGTTCCTGATCGTCTTCCTGATCCTCGTCGTGGTCACCTGCATCGCGGCGTTCGTCGGCTACATCTTCTTCAAGAAAGTCCGTGGACCGAAGAAGACGATGGAATCGGTCAACGAGTTGTCGACGGTGCTGCCCCACCGCGGCCCCGGCCATCCGCAGGCCCCGGCGCACCCGAGGATCCCTCCCGCCCGCGAGGGGTGAGTCTTGAGCGAGGCACCTGACCCGTCGAGCGTTCGTCTTCCCGGCGACTGGGAGCACCTCGACGTCCGCGCCAACGGTGTCCGGTTCCACGCGGTCGAACCGGCGGGGGTTCCCGCCGGCGACCGACCGCTCGTACTGCTGCTCCACGGCTTCGGCGAGTTCTGGTGGAGCTGGAGACACCAGCTGACCGCGCTCACCGAGGCCGGTTTCCGGGCCGTCGCGGTCGACCTCCGCGGTTACGGCGACACCGACAAACCGCCTCGCGGCTACGACGGCTGGACCCTGGCCGGTGACACCAACGGTCTCGTCCGCGCCCTCGGGCACACCAGCGCCACACTCATCGGCCACTCCGACGGCGGACTGGTCTGCTGGGCGACCGCCACCCTGCATCCCCGCGTCGTCGACCGGATCGTCGTGGTCGCGTCGCCTCACCCGCGGGCACTGCGTCGACGCGCGCTGCGTGACCGGGCTCAGCGGGAACAGTTCCTGAACCTCTTCCTGCGCAACCAGATCCCGCGCGTCGGCGAACGACAGGTCACCCGGGACGACGCGGCGTTCATCGCAGACTATTTCGCGCAGCGTTCGTCGTCGTCCTGGCGCTCCGGACCCGACTACGCGCAGACCGTCGAACTGAACCGGTCGGCGATGCTGATCCCCTACGTCGCGCACTGCAGTCTGGAGTACCGACGCTGGGCGTTCCGCTCCCAGTTCCGGCCCGACGGACTGCGTTTCATGGAGCTCATGGACCAGCGGCTACACCTGCCGGTCCTCGCCCTGCGCGGCCGCGACGACCCGTACATCCTCAGCGACGCCATCGCCGACGGCCGTCGGTGGGCGGCGCACCAGACCTACCGGCAGATCGAGGGCAGCGGGCACTTCGTGCACCAGGAGCAGCCCGCGGCGGTGACCGAGGCGATCCTCGAGTTCCTCCGGACCGAACCGGAGGCGACCAACGACGTGGCCACCGAGAAGGCGCGGCGGATCAGGCCAGCACGCACCTCTTGGTACTCACCCGCTCGCTTCGTCGCTCGGATTCGTCGAAGTCGGCGCGCACCTGACGGGCGGTGAGCACGAAGCCGGTCTCGTCGGCCACGTTCTCCGCCGCACCGAACACGACGCCGAGCACCTCGCCGTCCGAGTTGAGCAGCGGTCCACCGGAATTGCCCTGCCGGATCGATCCGCGCACGGCATAGACCTCACGCGTGACCTGACCGGACCGGTAGATGTCGTCGCCGGTGTGGTTGAACGTCGACCGGACACGTAGCGGGCTGACGTAGAACGGCCCGGCCTCGGGGAAGCCGAGCGCGATGGCGTCGTCGCCGGTCGACGCCGGCCGCGAGGCGAATCTCAGTGCGGGCGCGCGGAGGCCGGGGACGTCGAGGACGGCGATGTCGGTGTCGCTGTCGAAGAGGACGACCTTCGCGGGGAGCCGTGCCCCGGTGGAGGTCTCGACCTCGAGGCGTTCGGTGCCGGCCACCACGTGGGCGTTGGTCATCACGCGCTCGGGCGAGACGACGAAGCCGCTGCCCTCGAGGGCCTGGCGGCAGCTGGGCGCGACACCCTCGATCTTGACGACGCTCGGACGCGCCTGGCGGACCACGGGCAGGTCGGCCAGCGCCGGGTCGGGCGGGTCGACATTGGTCGACGGCGTGCTCACGAACGGGAACTTGGGAAGCCCGGAACTGTCGAGGAGCGCCTTGAAATCGCCGGGCAGATCGTTGACCCACTGCGGCGACAGCACCTCGACGCCGGTCAGGACCTTGGAGTCGCGTACCGCCCCGGCGATGGCCGGGTCGGCGGAACCGCGCAACGGGATCGCCAGCAGTCCCGCGGCCAGGAGCACGGCCACGACCTGCAGGATCGAGCCGACGCCACTGTCGATGGCCCGCAGTCCCGGCGACCGGATGCCGCCTCGCGCGGCCCGGCCCAACACCATGCCGGCCACCTCACCGATGACCACCAGCACGACGAGCACGGCAATCCCGACGAGCACCCGGACCTGCAGGTCGTCGAAACGCTCGATCAGATGCGGCGCAAGGAGCAGTCCCGCGACCGCCCCGAGCGCGACGCCGATGAACGCGAGCGCCGAGGCGACCGCACCGGACCGGTAGCCGCTGATCGCGGCGAGGAGCGCGATGCCGATGACGATGACGTCGACCCACGCGGACCCGGTCATCAGTTCGCACCGGGTCCGGCGTGGGCGTCGGGGTCGGTGGTCCCACGCGGATGGACCGCGCTGAAACCCGACTCCTGACGGTTGCCCGCACGTTCGATCATCTCGTCGAGCGGTCGGACATCGTTCTTGTCCCAGGGGCGGTCCCAGCCGGATGCATCGCTGATGGCCGCGATGAGTCCGCCGGTGAAGCCCCAGACCAGCAGACCGTCGACGAAGAAGGCCGGACCCTGATAGAGGCGGCCGCCCATCACCGAACGACGCACCTGGAAGCGGTTCTCGGGAGCGAGGAGCTCACGCAGGTTGATGCGGTCGACGCGGGCGGTCTCACCCGGATCGACGACCCTGACCTCGCTCGGCTCGCGCCAGTAGCCGATCACCGGCACGACGTCGAAGCCCGACGGCGGAACCGGGAAGGTCGGCAGGTTTGCCACGATGTGCACACCCGACGCGTCGAGACCGGTCTCCTCACGCGCCTCGCGCAGTGCGGTGCCTACCGGGAAGTCGTCGCCCGGATCAGCAGCACCTCCGGGGAAGGCGACCTGTCCGCTGTGCTGACGCAGGGTCGACGCACGTTCGGTCAGGAGCACCTCGGCGTCGGCGGGAACGCCGCCGGGATGATCGTCGGCGGCCTCCCAGGAACCGGAGAACAGAACCAGGACCGCGGCTGCGCGGCGGTCGCGCCGGAACATCTGGGCCCAACGGGTCCGGTCCCCGCCCCGATTGTTGACGCTCTCGGAGACAGCGCCGACGTCGCCGGTCATCGCATGCATCCACGGCGGGATCTCGTCGGGATGCACGAGCGGGCCGACGTGCGAGTCGTTGCTCATACGGTCACGCCCAGGTACTCCTCGACCGCGTCGGCGATCTCCTGCGGGCTGTCGAACACTCCGGGGTACACCTTGGCGATCGTGCCGTCGGGACGCAGGAAGACGGTCGACGGGAAGACCCGTGGCGCGGTGATGGCGGCGGCCACCCGGCCGTCGGGATCGAGCACGGACGGCAAGCGAACTCCGATCTCGGTGAGCAGTGTCAGCGGGAAGAACGGGTTGGTCCCGCCTTCCTTGGCATGGAGTGCCAGCACCGTGACGCGGTCGCCGGCACGAGCGGCGAACTCCTCGAAGTACGGCAACTCTGTCTTGCAGGGGCCGCACCATTGCGCCCAGACATTGACGACGAGGGGCTTTCCCGCGGTGGCAGCGCCGAGGTCGTACGGCGCGCCGGTCCCCAGACACGGTTCGACGATGCCGGCCAGCACCGAGTCCGGGTTCTCCGGCAGGCCCGTGACCGGGCAGTCGGCGAGCTCTGCGTCGGCCCGTGCCTGCGCCACGCGGGCCTCGTCGACCGGCGCGTCGAAGGGGCGTGGCCCGCTGACCGACGGCGGCGACCCGGTGGTCGGCGAAGGGGCGTCGCCGCGGGGCCAGATCGCGACGATGAGCGCGATCATCACGATGACGAAGACGAGGGTCCAGCGCGCAGCGGCCGGGAAGCGAGAGGTCGGCGGCGCGGGGGGTTCGGGGGAATCGGCGGGTTGCGGGGTCGCCGGTTCGGTGGCGTTGTCGTTCACGGGGCGGCGAGTCCCGCCAGTCGGAGCAGGTGCTCGGTCTCGGGGCCCTTGACCAGTGCGGCCGCCTCGGCCTTGTCCATCGGACCCGTGCCCACCGACGGGCAGTCCTTGGCGAGGATGCAGACCCCACACGCAGGCTTGCGGGCATGGCACACACGCCGACCGTGGAAGATCACGCGGTGGGACAGGTCGGTCCACTCCTTGCGTTCGATCAGTTCACCGACGGCGTGCTCGACCTTCACCGGGTCTTCTTCCTCGGTCCACTGCCAGCGTCGGACCAGGCGACCGAAGTGCGTGTCGACGGTGATCCCCGGGACCCCGAACGCGTTTCCGAGAACGACATTGGCCGTCTTGCGGCCGAACCCGGGCAGTGACACCAGGTCCTTCAACTTGTTCGGGACCTCACCGTCGTACCGCTCGACGAGGGCCTGGCCGAGTCCGATGATCGAGTTCGCCTTGTTCCGGTAGAAGCCGGTCGAGCGGATCATCTCCTCGAGTTCGGTGCGGTCGGCCTCGGCGTAGTCGCGGGCGGTGCGGTACTTCGCGAACAGCGCCGGGGTGGTCTGGTTGACCCGCACGTCGGTGCACTGAGCCGACAGGATGGTGGCGACCGACAGCTCGAGCGGGTTGGTGAAGTCGAGTTCGCAGTACACGTGCGGGAACGCGACCTTGAGGGTGCGGTTCATCCGGCGCGCGCGTCGGACCAGCCCGAGGTGGGTCTCCTGCTTGCGGGCCGGGGCCTGACCCACGGACGCAGCCTTACGTGCGCTCACGTGATTCAGGTTAGCGATGTCCTGCACGAACTCCGCTCACCACGGCCGTCGGTGGCCGCCCCGACCCGCACGCCCGAGCCCATCACCGCAGGTCAAGGGCGTTGCTCCGGTTCCGGTGTGAGCTACCCGGCTCAATCGGGCGAAATGAGGGACGCAACCTACGGTCAGGTAACAAGTCAGTGACGTCGCCTTGTCCGATGAGGATTCTGCGGGGTCGATTGTGTTTACTTGTCCCCATGCATGGTCTCGCAGCACTGCTGTTCCCGGCTGTACTCATGCTCTTCGCCATGGGCATGGACAAGTTGCAGGCCCGGGTCGACCGCGTGTCCGTCTCGAACGACGAGGTCGACGAATTCATCGACCGCACGGGGTCCCAGAACGCCGGCAAGCCGCCGCACGGTTCCGCGCCCGCCGAACTGCACGAGTTGCGGTTCCATCGCTTCGACCACGATCCGGCATCCGCCGAGCACGCCGCCTCGCCGCAGCGGGCCAGCTGATCCGCGAGCAGCAAGCGCACACCGTTCCCGACGCCTCTTTCTCGGTGTCGACAGCCCATCGGCGGCCGATGATCGTCGAATCGCCGCATCTAGTCCGTCAGACACACCCGTAATGCGCCGTCAGTGACCCATTCAACACCTATGCTGGTTCGCGGGGTAGCGTATCCAAGGGCGCGATCTCACACGTGGCTGTAGCAAAGATTTCGAGAAAGGTTCCCTAGGTGGAAGAAGTACTGGCGCGGGCAGGCATATTTCAAGGTGTCGAGCCTTCTGCCGTCGCGGCGCTGACCAAGCAGCTTCAGCCCGTTGACTTCCCTCGTGGACACGTCATCTTCCATGAAGGCGAGCCCGGTGACCGGCTCTACATCATCATGTCCGGCAAGGTGAAGGTCGGCCGTCGCTCCCCGGACGGTCGCGAGAACCTGCTGACGATCATGGGACCGTCGGACATGTTCGGCGAGCTCTCCATCTTCGACCCGGGCCCCCGTACCTCGTCGGCGACGACGGTGACCGAGGTCCGCGCGGTGTCGATGGACCGTGACGCCCTGCGCGCGTGGATCAAGGACCGTCCCGAGATCGCGGAGCAGTTGCTCCGCGTGCTCGCGCGTCGTCTGCGCCGCACCAACAACAACCTCGCCGACCTGATCTTCACCGACGTGCCCGGTCGCGTCGCGAAGCAGCTCCTGCAGCTCGCGCAGCGTTTCGGCACCCAGGAGGGCGGCGCCCTGCGCGTCACCCACGACCTGACCCAGGAAGAGATCGCCCAGCTGGTCGGCGCCTCGCGCGAGACCGTGAACAAGGCACTCGCCGACTTCGCCCAGCGCGGCTGGCTGCGCCTCGAGGGCAAGAGCGTCCTGATCGCCGACTCCGAGCGTCTGGCGCGCCGCGCACGCTGACCCTTCGTGACACTCGCTTCGCTCGTTCCTCAGGGAGCTAGTACGACGAGAGCCGCTCGTTCCTCAGGGACGAGCGGCTCTCGCACTTCTCGACCCATACTCGCCTACTGAGGTGCGAGCGGAGCGAGCCTAGATAGGGTCAGGCGTGCCGCAGATACTCCAGCTGCGCCTTCACCGACATCCGCGCGGCCGGCCAGAGCTTCTTGTCGACGTCGGAGTAGACCCGGCGCACCACCTTCATCGGCTTCGCCTCGTGGGGAGACACGCCCATGTCGTCGAGGGCGGCCACGATCTGGTCGATCCGCTCCTCGCGGTGGGCCTTGTAGAACCGGGCGACCGGCACGAGATCGGGATGATCGGGGCCGTGTGCGGGAAGCAGTGCCGCACCGTCACCTTCGACGATCAGCCGGTTGAGGGAGTTCAGGTAGTCGCGCAGCCCACCGTCGCTGGGGTCCAGTACGGTCGTGCCACTTCCCAGGATGGTGTCTCCGGTCAGCACCGCGCGCTGGTCGTCGTGCTCGACGAGGAAGCTCACCGAGTCGCCGGTGTGTCCGGGTGTGTGCAGCACGGTGATCCGCAGCCCCGCGATCTCGATGACCTCGCGGTCGCGTAGGGGTTCGGCGTTCCGGCAGAACTTGTCGAGACGCGCACGCACGGGCGCACCGGTGCGCTGGTGGAGACGCTTGACCCCACCGGTGTGGTCGAAATGCCGGTGGGTGATGAGGGTCAGTGCGACCCCGGGCAGTTCGGCGAGGCGTCGTGCGTGGTGCTTGTATTTCGGCGGGCCGGGGTCGACGACGACGCACTCGTCACTGCCCGGCGCCCGCAACACGTAGGTGTTGGTGCCGTCGAGTTCCATCATCCCCGAGTTGTCGCACAACAGAACCGAGGCGAAGGGCGTGACCTCCCGCAGCACCCCGTAGGCGGGGTGTGGGGGAACGGCATCGTCGGAGTCGCTCATGACTCCGAGCCTATCCATTGCCGGCGACCCGGGACACACTGCTCCGCGCATCCGACCACGGTGAGTCGATCCGCGGTCAGCTCTTACTGCGCCCCATGCCCTCGAAGACGTTCCACGACCGGTTGTCGTTCCGGACGTGCAGGTACCACGCGTAGTTCGCGGTCGTCGCGTACAGCGCACCGACACCACACGCGATGGCCAGGTCGAAGCTGCTCGGGACATTCAGGGTCAACAGCACGAAGTTGAACACGAGCGTCAGTGCGAACAGCATCAGACCCTTGCGCCACATACCCTTCACGGCGAAGTAGATCGGTCCGAAGAAGAACGCCAGTGGATTGAACGCGAGCCGCGCGCGCTGCCCGAATGACAGCCGCTTCATCGCCTCTCGGGCGGGCGGGTCGGCGGGCGGTCCGTAGGCGTCGTAGAAGGCGAACCGGCTGTGCCAGCTCGGCGGTACGGCCTGATCACGGATGGGCTGTTCGGAGAAGGTCATCTTTTCCTGTTCCTCGACCCCCGACGACCGGGGTACCTTTCACGGACTACTCATCGGCCGCCTCGTTCACGCCCTCGGCACTGCCGTCGCTCGAACTCTAGGCCATCGCCGCCTGTCGTCGCCCGCGCGCACCGTCGACGACGACGTATACCGCGGTGACGACAGCGATCGTCCCGGCACCGAGGACGAGAGTCGCGTAGCCGAAAGCTCCCACCACGACCCCGGCGAGCGCGCCCGCCCCGGCACCCGCGAGACTCATCGACGTGTCCGAGACCCCCTGTGCAGCAGCGCGTCTCGTCACGTCGACGGCATCGGTCAGCAGCGTCGACGCGGCAACCGTGGACGCCGACCATCCGATGCCCAGCACGACCAGCGCGGCGACCAGGCCGGCTTGCGAGTCGACGAAGACGAACCCGAGGACACAACTGACCACGAGCACCGCCTGGCCACCGAGTATCACCGGCACGCGTCCCGCACGGTCGGCGAGGACGCCCATGACCGGCGAGAGCGCGTACATCCCGGCGATGTGAGCGCTGATCGACAACCCCACGAGAGTCACCGACGCGCCACCGTGGTGCGTGTGGACGGGCGTCAGAGCCATCACCCCGACCATCAGCGCGTGTGCCGAGACCACCGCCGCCAACGCAGCTCGGGCGGAGGGGGATTGCACGATCGCCGAGAACCCATCCGCCAGAGACGGTCTCGACGTCGACTTCGGAGTCCCACGATTGGCCTCGATCAGCGGGTCGGGCCGCAGCCCGACGAGGAGTACTGCTGCGGCACACAAGCATCCGACGGCACCCAGCAGGAACGGACCTGCCATGTCGGCCATCCCGACCCATCCCGCGACCGTCGCCCCCAGCGGCACCAACGCGGGGCCGACGACGGCGCCGACCATCGTCATCCACACCACCAGCGACAGGTCTCGTCCGCGGGTCTCCGGTGCGGCCAGATCCGTTGCCGCGAAACGCGCCTGGAGGCTGACCGCGGTGCCCGAACCAAGTGCGATCATTCCGGCGAGCATCAGCAGGAACCGGCCCTGATCCACGCCGAAGGCCACGATCAGGGCACCCGTGGCGGCCACGAGCAGACCGGTGGTGAGCGCAGGTCGCCGCCCCCGCGCCGATGCCAGCGCGGCGAGCGGCAGACCGGCCGCCGCGGCACCGAGAGTCAGCACCGTGGCCGGCAATCCGGCCAGCGACTCGGTCCCGGACAGTTCCTCACCGAGGATCGCGCCGAGTGCCAGTGCCCCGCCCATGGACACGCCACCCAGGACCTGGACCAGGCACAGCAGGACGACGGTACGCCGCTGGATCGCGGCGTGCATCGGTTCGGCGACGGATTCACTCGGGGCGTTCACCCCCACAGCATCGACGTTCCGGCGCGACACCGCCACGTCATCTCAACCCGTGCGCCGCATGCGCAACGCGTTCAGGGTCCCGAGTGCACCCGCGGCCAGCGGGATCACCAGTGCCACCTGCAACGCCACCGGACGGACGTCGGTGTTGATCCGGATGATCTCGGCGCGGACTTCCGGTGGTTGTCCGGCGAGCAGCTCTGACAGTCGGGAGTTGCTCATGACCTGCGCGTCGTCGTCGAGCACCTGCGCGACACGTTGCTGCTCAGCAGGTTCCAGAACGGTGCTCGATTCCGACTCGGCGGTGAACCCGAACGCGAGAGACGCCAGCAGGACCGCACCCGCACAGGCCAGGCCGAAGGAGAGTCCGAACGAGCCGGCGGCGGAGTTCGTCCCGGCCGCCTCGCTCACCCGTTCTTCGCTCATCGGCCCCAGCGTGTAGTCGTTGAGTTGGGAGACGAGCAGTCCCAGCCCGGATCCGGCCACCAGGAGCGGGATGATCAGTCCCCAACCGAATTCGGCGCGGGGCACGATCGGGATCAGCACGGCGATACCCGCGGTGAGAAGCGCGAAGCCGAGGAGGACGATGGTCGACGCGGGCCGCTCGCCCGCCTTCCGGCCGGCGAGCAGCGCCACCGCGAACATGCTGAGCGACAAGGGCGCCAATGACAGGCCGGCCTGCATCGCGTCGTATTCGAGGACCATCTGCAGATAGATCGGCAGCGCGATCATGATGCCGCCCAGGGCGATCTGCTGGAGCAGTTGTTGACTCACCCCGATCCGGAACGGCTTGGAGCGGAACAGTTCCGGGTCGAGCAGGGTGGGCCGACCGGCTCGCCGCCGCCGGATCAGCCACCAGGTCAGACCCGCGAGCGCGGCGGCCCCGACCACCAGCAGTGCACCTACGGATTCCCCTCCCTCCTGCCACACCAGGATTCCGAGAACGATGCCACCCATGCCGATCACCGAGAGCAGGGCGCCGACGAGGTCGACGCCGCGCGGTCCGGTGAACTCGACATCGCGGACGAGTCCGATGCCGCACAACACGATCGCGATGATGACGACCTCGCTCAGGAACGCGAGTCGCCAGGAGAGGTAGGTCGTGACGAATCCGCCGAGCAGCGGGCCGACCGCCGCCGCGATCGCCGCAGCCGCGCCGACGAGGGCGTAGACCCGCTTCTGGTCGTCCCCGGCAAAGTTCCCGTGAACAAGGGACTGCATCGCGGGCAACAGGAGAGACGCCCCGATTCCGCCGATGATGGCCCAGAAGACGATGACGGTCGTCAGTCCCTGGGCGAACACCATCGCCATCGCGCCGACGGCGTAGCCGAGCAGACCGAGGACGTACGCGCGGCGCCGGCCGATGAGATCGCCGATCTTGCCGCCGATCAGGATGAACGCCGCTGACACCAGGGCTTCGAGCGCGATCGCCGACTGCACCCCGCTGACGGTCGTCCCCAGGTCTCGGACGACGGCCGAGATCGAGACGTTCATGACCGACGTGTCGACGACCAGCACGAACATCGCCATCGCGAGCAGGAGCGCGAGGACCCGTTGCTTTCCCGACAGCGGCGCGGCGGTACCGGGAACCGTGGCATCGGTCATTCCGCACCGCCTCGCCGGCCGGCCGGCGAAGCATCGGGTGACGCATGCGACCGACCCGATACCGAGGATAGGTCCGCGGGCGGCCCCCGGGTCGGCGTTCGGTCGTCCGGTCGGCGGATCAGTCCGTGATCAGGTCGTACCCGAGCTTCCCGACCATCACCACGACGACGGCGAGCAGGACCCACCGGACGAAGGAACTGCCGCGTCCGATGGCCATGTGCGAGCCGATCTGGGCGCCGACGATGTTGGCCGCCGCGAGCCCGAGGCCCAAGAGCCACAGCACATTCCCCTGGAGTCCGAACACCGTCAGCGCGCCGAGGTTGGTGCCGGTGTTGATCACCTTGGCCATGGCCGAACTCTCCAGGAACGACGTCCCGACCAGCGCGGTGAGGCTGATGATGAGGAAGGTCCCGGTACCGGGCCCCATGACCCCGTCGTAGAACGCGATGACGACACCGGCGAGCACCAGACCGGCGAGCGTGGACAGCCGCGAACGCGGTCCCGCAGACGCGTCACCCCCGAAACCGGGGTTCAGCGCGACGAACAACCCGACGCGACGAGCATCACCAGCACGATCGGCGTGAAGATCTCCGTCGGCAGCGAGATCGCCACCAGCGCGCCGAGAGCCGAGAACACGAGCGCGGCGACGAACACCGGCACGAGCCTGTGCAGGTCGATGCGTACATGCCGCACGTAGCGCCACGCGGCCGACGCGGTACCGAAGACGGCGGCGAGTTTGTTGGTGCCGAGAGCCGTCGCCGTCGGCAGGCCGGGTTGCGCGATCAGCATCGCGGGGATCAACACAAGTCCCCCGCCGCCGACCACGGCGTCGACCCAGCCGGCAGCGGCGGCCGCGACGATCAGTAGCGCGACGTCCAAGGAGACGTCAGGCCACTTCGACGATCAGTTCCACCTCGACGGGTGCACCCAGCGGCAACTCGGCGACCCCGACGGCCGAACGGGCGTGCACGCCCGCGTCCCCGAAGATCTCGCCCAGCACGTCCGACGCACCGTTGATGACCTTCGGCTGCCCGGTGAAGCCCGGGGCGGACGCCACGAAGCCGACCACCTTGACGATGCGCACGACCGAGTCGATGCCGACCAGCGCGTGCACCGCGGCGAGCGCGTTCAGTGCGCAGACCCGTGCCGCGTCGGTGGCCTCATCCGGCCGGACGACGCCCTCGGCACCTTCGTGCACCTTGCCGTGTACCGAGAGTTCGCCGTCGACGATCGGGAGCTGGCCCGACGTGTAGACGAGGTTTCCGGTCCGCACGGCCGGCGTGTAGCTGGCCACCGGCGGCACCACGTCGGGCAGCGCGATGCCGAGTTCGGCGAGTCGATCTGTCCAGGTCGCAGCCATGCTCAGCCCTTCGGTCGCTTCAGGTAGGCGACGTGCTGCTCCCCGGTCGGGCCGGGCAGCACCGACACCAGTTCCCAGCCGTCGGCACCCCACTGATCGAGGATCTGTTTGGTTGCGTGCGTCAGCAGCGGCACCGTCACGTATTCCCACGCAGTCACTTCACTCATGGACTCACCCTAACTGCCGACGATCAATGGATAAGGTGTTGCGGTGGCCAATGAACAGGGCGCACGTTCCGGGGCGGGGGAAGGTCTCGATTCCGGCGTGACAGACAAGTCTTCAGTCACTGTCGACAACGAGTGGCCGGACGCGGCATCGCGCGCCCGGTTGCACTTCGTGTCGGGCAAGGGCGGAACAGGTAAGACGACGATCGCGGCGGCGCTGGCACTCGCGCTGGCCGCCGACGGCAAAAAGGTCCTCCTCGTGGAGACCGAGGGTCGGCAGGGCATCGCGCAGCTCTTCGACATCCCGCCGCTGCCGCCGACCGACACCAAGATCGCGACCGCCGAGGGCGGCGGCGAGGTGTCGGCGCTCGCCATCGACATCGAACATGCACTGCTCGAATACCTCGACATGTTCTACAACCTCGGCTTCGCGGGCCGGGCGATGAAGCGCATCGGCGCCATCGACTTCGTGACCACGGTGGCACCGGGTCTGCGCGATGTGCTGCTCACCGGCAAGATCAAAGAGCGCATCATCCACACCGACAAGCAGGGTGACCGCGTGTACGACGCGGTGGTCGTCGACGCACCGCCGACCGGCCGGATCGGCAACTTCCTCGACGTCACCCAGGCGATGGCCGACCTCGCCAAGACCGGTCCGATCCGCAATCAGAGCGAGGGCGTCGTCCGCCTGCTGCATTCGGAGGAGACCGTCGTCCATCTGGTGACGCTGCTCGAGGCGATGCCGATCCAGGAGACCATCGAGGCGATCGACGAGCTGCGCGGCAAGAACCTCAACCTCGGCAGCCTCATCATCAACCGGGTCAGTGCCCCGCACCTGCCCGCCGACGCGATCGACGAGATCGCCGAGGGCCAGATCGATGCCGGGCGCATCGAGGAGAACCTGAAGGCCGCCGGTGTGAAGCTCGCCGACGGCGATCTGTCCGGCCTGCTCACCGAGACGATCGAACACGCGACCCGCCTGCAGGCGCAGCAGATCGCGAAGGCGCAGCTCGACGAGGTTGAACTGCCGACGCTCGAAATGCCGTCCCTCGGCGACGGCGTCGATCTCGGTTCCATCTACGAGCTGGCCAACCTTCTCCAGAAAGCGGGTGCGTGATGCCACTCGATCTAAAGATGGGGGCGGTGCTGACCGACCCCGCGACCCGCGTCGTCATCTGCTGTGGCGCCGGCGGCGTCGGCAAGACCACGACCGCGGCCGCCATGGCGATGTACGCGGCCGAGCAGGGGCGCACGGTCGCGGTCCTCACCATCGACCCGGCCAAGCGGCTCGCCCAGTCGCTCGGGATGTCCGAGCTCACCAACGAGCCGCAGCCCGTGCCGATCGAGGGCAAGGGCACGCTCGACGCGATGATGCTGGACATGCGCCGCACCTTCGACGAGATGGTGCTCGAGTACTCCACTCCGGAACGCGCCGAGGCGATCATGGAGAACGCCTTCTATCAGACGGTCGCGTCGTCGTTCTCCGGCACGCAGGAGTACATGGCGATGGAGAAACTCGGCAAGTTGCTCGAGCGGGACCACTGGGACCTCATCGTCGTCGACACCCCGCCGTCCCGGAACGCACTGGACTTCCTCGACGCCCCGCAGCGCCTCGGCTCGTTCCTGTCGGGCCGTCTGATGAAGGTGCTGGTCGGCGGCGGACGCGGCGTGGGCCGCATGGTCACCGGCGCGATGAGCCTGGCGATGCGCGGCGTCTCCACCATCATCGGCGGCGACATGCTGCGCGACGTCGCGATGTTCGTGCAGTCCCTCGACTCGATGTTCGGCGGCTTCCAGGATCGGGCGCTGAAGACCTACGAACTGCTGAAGCAGCCGGGCACCCAGTTCGCTGTGGTGGCGGCGGCCGAGGCCGACGCCCTGCGTGAGGCCGCGTTCTTCGTCGACCGGCTGTCGGAGGAGACGATGCCGCTCGCGGGTCTGATCCTCAACCGGACCCACCCGAATCTCACCTCTATCCACGAGGAGGCCGCACTGGTGGCGCTCGAGTCGGTCACCGACGACCTGACTCGCGGGGTGTTGCAGATCCACGCCGATCGCGCCGCCACCGGAAAGCGCGAACTCCATCTGCTGCAGCGGTTCACGGCTGCGCATCCGCGGGTGCCGATCGTCGGGGTCCCGGCACTGCCGTTCGAGGTCGCGGATGTGACCGCCCTCCGCGCCGTGGCGGAGCAGATCACCGGACGGGGCTGAATTCCCTCATCATCGACCAACGACAATTCGGCTCGGCCGGCATCTGCCGGTCGAGCCGAATTGCCTTGGCTGAAGAGGTCTCGGTGATCAGACCGCGTCGGCGCGCTGGCGACGTCGCTGGGCTTCGAAGAACGCCGACCACGAGGTCACCTCGGGGTGCTGGCGCAGGAGAGCGCGACGCTGACGCTCGGTCAGGCCACCCCACACACCGAATTCGACGCGGTTGTCGAGGGCGTCTGCACCGCATTCGAGCTGTACCGGGCAGTGCCGACAGATGGTCGCGGCCTTGCGCTGAGCTGCTCCTCTCACGAACAGATCGTCCGGGTCTCCGCCTCGGCATCGTGCCTTGGCCACCCAGGCCAAGCGATCTTCTCCGGTAGAAACTGCCGCTGTCGCCATCCGCCACCCCTACTTGTCGTGTTCCGCATAGCCCCGAGCTCGGGACTCAACTCGCTGCTCAGACCACATTTACAACTCACTGTTAAGTGAGTCACATTCTGCACTCAATCTAGGGATCTGTGCTTGTGTGCGCAACCCCTGGAGCGCAACAAAGTGGGACCACCGTGCAAACTCATCCGATCGGAGGGTTGCGCTGACGCGCGGTCGGGGTAGCGCCGACGCGCGGTCGGGGTCGCGCCGACCCGGTGTCGGATCGTGTCCAGGCACAACGGTCCCCCACGGATCCCGAGGGCGAGGCTGGGCGATGTTCCGGCCGATCGCACGTATCCTGTCGGGGTGATGTCGAAGAAGCTGTGGTCACTGGCCTGGGCGAGCCTGCTGGCCGGCATTCTCGTCGCGGGCCTTCTCTACCCGGTGGCCAGTGGGGTCGGCGTCGTCTCCAACCGGGCGGCAGCGGCAGTCGAGAACGTCTCCTCCGAACTCCTGAACGGCACGTTGCCGGAGGTCACCACCATGACCGACGTCAACGGGAAGCCGATCGCGGTGCTGTTCGACCAGTACCGCTACCAGGTCGGATACAACGACATCTCGCCCGACATGATCCGCGCGATCATCTCCGTCGAGGACCGGCGCTTCCTTGAGCACGACGGCGTCGACTGGAAGGGCACGATCCGCGCCGCGCTGAAGAACTCGTCGTCGGGCGAGGTCCAGCAGGGCGCGTCGACGCTCGACCAGCAGTACATCAAGAACTATCAACTGCTCGTCCTGGCCCGCACCGAGGCCGATCGCCAGGCCGCGGTCGAGACGACCCCCGCACGCAAGCTGCGCGAGGTGCGCATGGCGCTCACGCTCGAGCAGACCCTCATCGACCAGGCCAAGCGCGACAAGGGCCTCGACGACGCCGCCGCCAAGCAGGAGGCGAAGAAGCAGATCGTCACCCGCTACCTGAACGTCGTCCCCTTCGGCAACAACGCCTACGGCATCGAAGCCGCCGCGCAGACCTACTTCGGCATCCCGGCAAAGGATCTCCAGGTCGAGCAGGCCGCCATGCTGGCGGGCATGGTCCAGTCCAGTTCGGCGCTCAACCCCTACAGCAACGCCGAGGGCACGCTGACCCGCCGGAACCTCGTGCTGGACACGATGATCGACAACTTCCCGGAACGACGCGCCGAGCTGGTCGCGGCCAAGGAGAAGCCGCTGGGCGTGCTGCCGCGTCCGCGAACGCCGACGCAGGGCTGCATCGCCGCCGACAGCGAAGGCTTCTTCTGCGACTACGCGTTGCAGTTCCTCGCCGAGAACGGGATGTCGCGCAACTCCGTGCTGCGGGGCGGCTACGTCATCCAGACCACCCTCGATCCCGAGGTACAACGCTCGACGGATCGCGCGGCCAAGGCCCAGGCCAGCCCCACCGCCGACGGCGTCGCCGACGTGATGAGCACGATCCGGCCCGGGGACAAGTCCCATGACGTGCTGTCGATGGCGTCGAGCCGCCGCTACGGTCTGAACCTCGCCGCCGGCGAGACGATGCAGCCGCAGCCGTTCTCCATGGTCGGCGACGGCGCGGGCTCGGTGTTCAAGATCTTCACCGTGGCCGCAGCGCTGGAGAAGGGCCTCGGCGCCGGGTCGACGATCCCGGTGCCCGGGTTCGTCGCAGTGGAGGGCATGGGAAACAGCGCGGGCGCCAACGGGTGTCCGGAGAACTCCTACTGCGTCAAGAACGCCGGGCGCTACCCGGCGGCGATGTCGGTGACCGATGCGCTCGCGCAGTCGCCGAACACCGCCTTCGTCAAGCTGCTGCAGCAGGTAGGCGTGAAGCCGGCCGTCGACATGGCCGTCCGCCTCGGCCTGCGTTCCTACACCGTGCCCGGCTCGTCGGGTTACGGCGACAAGAGCATGGCCCAGTACGTCAAGGACGGGAACTTCGGCTCGTTCACCCTGGGGCCGCTGCCCATCAACGCGCTCGAGCTCGCCAACGTGGCCGCGACGATCGCCTCCGGCGGTGTCTGGTGCCCGCCCAACCCGATCAAGTCGATCAGCCGGGTGAAGCGCGATCAGTACGGCAACCCGGTGATCGGACCCGACGGGCGGCGTGCCCTCACCTCGGTCCCCTTCAACTCGCCGGGCTGTGAACAGGTCGTCGACAAGGGACTCGCCGACACCCTCGCAATCACCATGAGCAAGGACGACGTGGGCGCGGGTACCGCTGCGGGTGCTGCGGGTTCGGCCGGCTGGACGCTGCCGATGTCGGGCAAGACCGGCACCACCGAGGCCTACCGGTCGTCGGCGTTCGTCGGGTTCACCAACCAGATCGCGGGTGCCGCCTACGTCTACAGCGACGGCCCCAACCCGCAGGGTGTGTGCACCAGCCCGCTGCGGTCCTGTTACGACGGCAACGTGTTCGGCGGTATGGAACCCGCACGCACGTGGTTCCAGGCGGTCAAGCCGGTGGCCACGAAGTTCGGTCCGGTCCGGCTGCCCCCGGTCGACCGCGAATACTGGCGCGGCAGCGATCGCGGCCGAATTCCGCAGGTCAGCGGCCTGACCGCCAGTGAGGCCACCTCGCGGCTCCAGCGAGACGGTTTCAAGGTCAACGAGCTCGAGGTCGACAGCGGCCGCCCGAAGGGCACGGTCGTCTTCACCGCGCCGTCGGATTCCGCGATGCCCGGCAGCACCGTGACGATCTACGTGAGCAACGGTCGACGGGCAGGCGGCGACAGCGGCAACGGTCCCACCGAGACCACCGTGGTGGTTCCGGGCGTCGGGCCTGTCGTCATCCAGCTGCCCGGCTGAGCGCCTCCATCTCTGAGGTGGGTCGCCCGTGCGGCCCACCGAAGGGGGTGGGCATGCGCTCGGAGGTGCGTATTCTGAACAGATGCAGCACTCCGAACTCGACTTCCGCTCACGCCTCGGTTCGGCCGGTTCCGGGGTCGGTTCGCGCGCACTCGTCGGCGCCGCGGGGCTGGCCGCCGCCGGCCTCGTCTACTCGACCGTCATCGAGCGCAACGCCTTCGCCCTGCGGCACACGACGCTGTCGGTCCTCGAGCCCGGCGCCTCTCCCCTGCGGGTCCTGCACATCAGCGACCTGCACATGATGCCGGGCCAGAGACTCAAGCAGGCGTGGATCTCCGAGCTCGAGGCGCTGGAACCCGACCTGGTGGTCAACACCGGGGACAACCTCGCGCACCCGCAGGCGGTGCCCGCGGTGATCCAGTCGCTCGGCGGTCTCCTGTCACGGCCGGGTCTGTTCGTCTTCGGCTCCAACGACTACTTCGGCCCCAAGCCGAAGAACCCGTTCAAGTACTTCCGGAAAGACCACCAGCGCACGCACGGCGAACCCCTCCCCTGGCAGGACCTGCGGGCGGCGTTCACCGAGCGCGGCTGGCTCGATGCCACGCACACCGTGCGGGAGCTCGAGGTCAGCGGCGTGCGCGTGGTCGCGGCCGGTGTCGACGATCCGCACATCGAACGGGATCGCTACGAGACCGTCGCCGGACGCCCCAACCCGCTCGCACACCTGCGCCTGGGCCTCACGCATTCACCCGAGCCCCGGGTTCTCGACCGCTTCGCCGCCGACGGCTACGACCTCGTGATGGCCGGCCACACCCACGGCGGGCAGCTGTGCCTACCGTTCTTCGGCGCGCTCGTCACGAATTGCCACATCGACCGTTCCCGGGTGAAGGGGCCGTCGAACTGGGGGTCGTCGATGAAGCTGCACGTCAGTGCCGGTCTGGGTACCTCCCCGTATGCGCCCGCACGTTTCTGCTGCCGTCCGGAGGCCAGCCTGCTGACCCTCACCCCGGTCTCGCACGGCGACGCCGACTACGACGCCGACCAGTCGCTGCCGCAGCTGGCCCGCGAAACCCTGTGACGGGCAAGCGAACACGCCGGGAGCGCGCCGACTCGTGAACTCCCTCGGGGTGAAGGTCCTTGCGTTCGACACCTTCGGGACGGTCACCGACTGGTTCACCGGGATCTCCGGTGCCGTCGCACACACCGTGCCTGACGTCGCCGCCGCCGACTTCGCCCGCGAGTGGCGTCGTCGCTACTCACCTATCCTCGCGCGCGTCGAGGCCGGAGAGCTCCCCTGGCGCCGTCTGGACGATCTACAGACCGACACCCTCCACGAGGTCGCGGCGGCCTTCGACGTGACGCTGGACGCCGATCAGAGCCGCGCGCTCGTACGTGCGTGGCGGGTCATCCCGGGTTGGCCCGACGCCGCCGAGGGGATTCGTCGACTCAAGCGGGACTTCATCGTGTGCGCGCTGAGCAACGGCACCGTGGCGTTGCTGACCGACATGGCCCGGCACGACGACTTCGCGTGGGACGTCATCGGCGGTTCCGACCTCTGGCGGCATTACAAACCCGCGCGCGAGACCTACTGCGGCCTGGCCGAACTCCTCGAGGTCGAACCGAACGAGGTGATGATGGTCGCGACGCACCAAGCCGACCTCGACGCCGCACGATCCTTCGGCCTGCGCACCGCGTTCATCGAGCGTCCGGACGAGTGGGGCGGCGAACCCAAGGACGATTCCGGGTCACCCGACAACGATTTCCACGCGTCGGATCTGCTGGACCTCGCCCGACAGCTGGGTTGCTGAGCGGCACCGACATGACCCTCGACGATCTGCGGCGCTGGGAGGACTCCGGGGCCGGCTGGCGGGTCGTCCACCGCGGCCCGGAGGGCATCACGGTGAGTCTGCTGCGCTGCGACGGCGGTGAAGAGGTCGACCGGTTCGTCAGCGACGACCCGACGATCGTCGCGCACGTCGGCGGTCGCACCTCCTCCGAGCAGGACGCCTGAGGACCCGGAAAACGAGGAAACCCCGGCCGCATCTCTGCGGACCGGGGTCTCACTGCTTGTGTCTCAACCAACACATCTTGGTGACCGACCGTGGTCGATCTCTGTCGGGGTGGCGGGATTCGAACCCACGACCTCTTCGTCCCGAACGAAGCGCGCTACCAAGCTGCGCCACACCCCGTGTGTAGCCTGCGATAGCTTATACCGGCCCCCCGCCGAGTACTAAATCGCCTGGTCAAAGATGTGCCCGAAGTGAGCAAAACGCTGTGGTATCCGGGTCGGACGTCCCATTCTTGGTTAAGGTCCACCCGCAACAACCCCCCGCGCCGTCGCTCAGGATCACTGGGCGCCGGCGTTCACCCCACACGAAAGGACGCCATCATGAGCGCCTCCCCCGATCAGCAGGCGAACTCGTCCGCCAAGCAGGGCTTCGCCCTCGGGATCTCGATCGTCGCCGCGGCCCTGCTGTTCGTCGCCGGCCTGGTCTCGGTCTTCCAGGGCATCTCGGCGATCGCCAACGACGAGCTCTTCGTCGTCGGCCGCAACTACGTCTTCGAGTTCGACCTCACCGCGTGGGGCTGGATCCACCTGATCCTCGGCATAATCGGCATCCTCATCGCCGGTGGTCTCGCGGTCGGCGCTGACTGGGCGCGCATCGCGGCCATCGTGATCGCCTCGCTGTCGATCATCGCCCAGTTCCTGTGGCTGCCCTACTACCCGGCGTGGGCGATCCTGATCATCGTCCTCGACCTCATCGTCATCTGGGCGGTCTCCACCTGGAACCCGAACAACGCCTACAACCTGTAATCTCCCGCTCAACCAGCGACGACGCCGGCCGACGAGGCCTGCAGGATGCCCACGACCCATCCGTGACCCGCTGTGGTCCGAACCCCTGGTCAACAGCCCGTTGGGGCTCGACGGAGATGATCGGGCCACGAAAGGAAACAGCATGCGCGTCACACGCACCCTCGCAGCCCTCGTGGCCGGCATCGTCGTCGGTCTCGGGTTCGTCATCGGAACCGGTTCGGCACAGGCCGCACCCCTCGCCCCGGTGGAGAAGGTCGACATCGACCGCTACCTCGGCAAGTGGTGGCAGCTCGCCACAGTTCCCTCGTTCTGGGGAGTCACCTGCGCCAAGGACACCAACGCCTTCTACACCCGGATCGACGAGAAGACCATCGGCGTCGACAACCAGTGCACCGGACCGACGGGCATGAAGGGCGGAGTGCTCGGCCGCGCCACCGTCGTCGACACGAAGTCGAACGCCCAGCTGAGTGTTCGGTTCCCGCAGACGCCGGCGAGCATCAACCCCAACGGGGCGCCGAACTACATCATCGCCCACATCGAGGACGGCGAGAACCCGAACGGCCCCTACAAGTACTCGATCGTCGGCGATCCCAGTCGCGCCTCGGGATTCCTGCTCTCCCGCGACAAGGTCGTCACCGACGCCGAACTGCGTCGCCTGACGAAGGAGATCGAGAAGGTCGGATTCAACCCGTGCACGTTCCTCGTCTCACCGACCACCGGCGGCCGCAGCGACTACTCCCCGCTCTGCACGATCTGAGGATCTGTCCCATAGGCCGTCGGCGGGCCCCTCACCGTGCTGGTGGTGTGTCCGCCGGGGTGTTGTAGATGTGCTGTAGCAGTCTCGCCATCACGGTGAACGCATTGTCGACGTCCTGTGTGACTGAGAGATTGGTCCAGACGACCATGCTGACGTCGTTCGCCTCGTCATGGACCGCCATCGTGTTGAAACCGGGGAGCTGGCCCTCGTGATAGGTGAGGCGGTTCTCCCCGAACCGGACCTCGGTGATCCCGTAGCCGTAGAACACCCGGGGATCCTCGTCGTGCTGGATCCGAATGCTGTCCCACCACAGCTGCTGGTTGGCGTCGTCGAGAAGATCTCCGCCGACGAACGCCTTGATCCAGGTCATCAGGTCGTCGGCGGTCGAGACGACGCCACCGGCCGCCCAGGCCCACGAGGGGCTCATCACCGTCACATCGTTGGGTAGCAGGGACCCGGCTCTCGCCGCCGCGGTCTCCTCGGGCGTCATCGGCTTGTCCGAGACCTGCAGCGGGCCATACTGATATCCGTGCGAGAACGGCGCCGAGAGGGTCGTGTCGGTCGCGGCGGGAAGCGAGGTACGGGTCAGGCCGAGAGGCCCGAAGAACCGGTCGGCGAACACCTGCGCGAGGGACTTGTCCTCCGCCTTCTCCACGACCAGGCCCAGCAGGACGGTGTTGGTGTTGGAGTAGTCGAACTGCGTGCCCGGCGCGAAGCCCGAGGGCTGGGAAAAGCCGAGGGCCAGGAGCTCGGACGGGGCCCACACCTTCGTCGGATCCGATCCGAAGGCAGCACGGAATCCGTCTGTGTCGAGGTAGTTGTGCAATCCACTGCGCATGCTCATCAACTGCGCGATGGTGATCTCGGAACCCTCGGGAACGCCGAGGACGGATTTGTCGATCGGGTCGTTGACGCCGATCTTCTCTTCCTGGATCAGCTGTAGAACTGCGGCGACGGTCATCGTCTTGGTGACCGATCCGATCCGGAACTGGTCGGCGGCCGCGGGCGCGATGTCATCGCCCATTGTCGTGGTGCCGGCCGAGACGGTGTAGGTGCCTGCCGGGGTCTGGATCAGCGCGAGGGCACCGGGTACCAGGAGTTCCTCGATCGTGTCGTCGAGGGTTGCGCTCATCGCTGCGACATCGACCTGTTTGAGTTCGGGATTCGATTCCGTTGCCGAGCCATCGAAGGAGCACCCGGACAGGACCAGGCCACACGTGACGATGGAGACGAGCGGTGCACGGCCGCGCGTCCGTCCCGGCGGCCGACATCGGAAGCTCTTCACGCTGTACGCCTTCCATCGGCCCGTTCCATGACGGACGTGCGATGTAGTCGTATCACGCGAGAGACGTCACCGTGCCCAATCCCGACAATTCCGGCACCAGGTAGCCGGGATGCATTGACTCACGATGGGCCCCGAATGCCGCTACGCAATTTCGGCGCAAGCACCAAAGTGCTTGCGCCGAAATCAATTAACTGGCTTCTGCGTCGGCTGCCAGTGCGGTGCGCCGGAATTCGTCGGGCGTGAGACCGAACTTGGCGCGGAAGCGGTTGCGCATCGTCGCCGTCGAGGCGAAGCCCGAAGCATGCGCCACCGCTTCGAGTTTCAGGTTCCCCGGACCCGTCAGCAGGCGACGCGCCCACTCCAGACGACGGTCGGCGATCATCTCGGCCAGCGACGTCGGGCTGCCGGCGAGGACCCGGTAGAGGTGCCGTCGACTCACGTGAAGGTGCCGTGCGACCACCTCGACACTGAAATCGGGGTCGCGGAAATTACGCTCGATGAGGTCGGTGACTGCGGCGCGTAGATACCGCTCACTGGTACGCAAGTCAGACACTCCGACACGAGAAACCTGCTCGCTAGGCGAAACACGTTCCGGCGCAATGTCCATCACTTGCCCGTCACCACCATTGGGACCTGGGCCCACCTGATTCCTTTCACGAAAGTCTCCTCCAACCCACATCAGAGGTTACCGACGGGCCGATCCCCGGTCTTGGGCCTTTGGTCCCAAATCGACAGGTCCTTGTCACGGGATTGTGCTGCGGGACGCGGACTTTCCCTATCCACTTCGCTCAGGGAGTGGGTCAGACGTCCACTTCTCCTGCGACGTAATGTGGACGCCGTGAGCAACCAGGACCCGGTTATGCGCCGGAGCACCCTGCGAGCAGCGGCGCTTCGCGTCGCCGACGACGTCCTGTTCCCGGCCGCCGCCGAGGTCGACCGGACCGGCGTCGTACCCCCATCCCATTGGCGGGCGCTCGCCGACGCCGGCCTCTACGGAATCGCCGCCCCGGTCGAGGCCGGCGGACCCGGGCTCGAGTTCGGTGAGGTCACGGAGATCCTGGAGGTACTGGTCAGCGGTTGCCTGTCAACCGCGTTCACCTGGCTCCAGCACCACGGTGTCGTCATCTCGCTGTCGCGAACCGCGAACCCGTCGCTACGTGACGAACTGCTCGAGCCGACCGTCTCCGGCCGACTGCGGGCGGGGGTCGCCTACGCCGGCGTCGTGCCGACTCCGCCCCGGATGACCGCCACCCGCACCGACGACGGCTGGATCTTCAGCGGGCATGCCCCGTTCGTCAGCGGCTGGGGTGTCGTCGACCTCCTGCAGATCTCCGCCCGCGACACGGCGACCGACGACGTCATCGCCGCGATCCTGCCCACCGCAGACCTTTCGACCGACGTCCGGGCATCCCCGGTCGAGCTGACGGCCGCGGCGGCGACGGCGACTGTGTCACTGCAGGTCGGCGGCCTCGCGGTTCCCGACGCCCGGGTAGTCAGCCGGGTCACGCTCGACGAGTTCTTCGCCAATCAGAACGTCGGCGTACGCCTCAACGGCACGCTGCCGTTCGGACTCGTCCGACGCTGCACGGCACTCCTCGACGTCGCGGGACAGGCGCCGGCCGCACGACGACTCCGCGAGCGCGCTGACGAGGCACGGGTGACCCTCGACTCGGCGATGAACGACGCCGCGGCGTTGCTGGCGGCCCGCGCCGACGCCGCCCGACTCGCCCTGGACGCGGTCGCCGCCCTGGTCGCGGCGCGCGGCGGCGAGGCACTGCGCCGCAGCAACGACGCGGAGCGCCTGTTCCGTGAGGCCTCGTTCATCCTCGTCGCGGCGAGCCGGCCCGAGCTGAAGGACCTCCTCGTCCGACGGTTCGCCGACGCACCCGACCCCCGCTAGACCTCGCCGGTAGTGGCGTCCGACTTCTGCGCCTGCGCCGTGCGCGTCGCGTAATCACGCAGGAAGAGAGCCTCGGCGAGCGCGATCCGCTCGATCTCGGTCGGGTCGACGCTCTCGTTCGGCGCGTGGATGAGGCACTGCGGCTCCTCGACGCCGAACAGCATGATCTCGGCGTCCGGGAAGGTGCTCTGCAGGACGTTGCACAGGGGGATCGACCCGCCCTGCCCCTGGATCAGCACCTCGCTGCCGTAGGCGGTCGCCAGCGCGTCGGTGAGCGCCTCGTAGGCCGGGCCGGAGGTCGAGCCGACGAACGGCGAACCCACCGCCTCGCGTTCGAAGGACACCCGCGCATTCCACGGGGTGACCGCCTTGAGGTGTTCGATGAGCGCGTCCTGGGCGTAGGTCGGGTCCATTCCCGGGGGCACGCGGAGGTTGATGCGCGCCCGTGCCCGCGGCTGGACGGCCGCGGAGGACCCGACCACCGGTGGGCAGTCGATACCGAGCACCGTCGCCGCCGGCCGCGCCCACACCATGTCCGACACCGACCCGGACCCCACGAGTTCGACGCCGTCGAGAACCGTTGCATCCGAACGGAACTGCTCGGGTGGATAGGACACGCCGGGCCACTCGGCGTCGGCTTCGAGGCCGGTGATCGTGGTGTTGCCGTGCTCGTCGCGCAGGGTGGCGAGCATCGAGATGAGGGCGGCGAGCGCATCGGGTGCGGCTCCGCCGAACATCCCGGAATGCATTGCCGATTCCAGGGTTTCGACCGACACGTCGATGTTGGCGATGCCGCGCAGCGTCGTGGTGAGGCTCGGTCTGCCGACGGCGAAGTTGCCGGAGTCGGCGATCAGGATGGCGTCGGCGCGCAACAGGTCGGGGTTCTCGACCGCGAAGTGCTCGAGTCCGCCGGTCCCCTGTTCCTCGGACCCCTCGCCGATGATCTTCACGGTGACGCCGAGGTCGCCGGCGAGCGCACGCAACGCGGTGAGGTGTACGGCGATGTTGCCCTTGCAGTCGGCGGCTCCGCGTCCGAACCAGCGACCGTCGCGCTCGGTCAGCTCCCAAACCGGGGAATCCCATTCGTCGTCACCCAGCGGAGGTTGCACGTCGTGGTGGAAGTACAGCAGGACCGTCGGCGCGCCTTCGGGGCCCGGGATCTGTCCGGTGACCGCCTTGGAACCATCACTGGTCACATGCGCGGCGACATCGTCGACGCCCAGCTCACGGAAGGCCGTCAGCAGCCAGTCGACCATCCCGTCGCATTCCTCCGGCGGGAACTGCTGCGGGTCGTGGACCGACCGGAACCGCACCATCTCCGCCAGATCCGACTTCGCGCGAGCCATCAACTCCCGCACCCGATCCCGCAATGTCGCGTCGTCCATGCACACGTCTCCCTGTCGGCTCTCACTGTCGGTTCGCCCTGCGGTCTGTGTACCACAGCCGGGCACGCGTCAGCTCTTTCCCTCCGCGGCGAGGTCGTGCACACTCAGCTCGCCACGGTTGATCGCCGCCGTCATCTGGACGTGGTCGGCGTCGTTGAGATCAGCGTAGGAGATCGAGAACTCCGCCATCGCGTCGGCGAAACCCGCTGTCTCGGACAGATACCGCGCGATGTCGAACCGCGTCGACGTGCGGGCGTGCGCCTGACCGAGTGCCATCCCGCACAGGCGCGCATAGAGTTTCATCGCATCGGGTCCGAGCGCTTCGACGACGACCGACCCCTTGCCGTCGCGGAGCTGGCGCACGTAGAAGTCACGGCGATCGCCGTTCTCGTCGAGTCCCGTCGACCAGCCGAGGAAGAGATCGCTGGCTGCCTGCAGGAGCCGCTGGCCCTCGACGACGCGCTGTCCCTGGTTGTCGAAACCCGATGACGGCACATGATCGGCAAGGACCGACCGCTGTGCCTCCTTGACCTGCAGGAAGAGCGGGTCCTCCAAATTTCTGCCCATCATCAGCACGATCCACGCGCGGGTTCCGACACTGCCCACACCGACGACCTTGAACGCAATGTCGACGAGCGAGAACTGGGCAAGCAGGGTCTGCACATGCAACGGCAGTGTCGCCCGGTAACTGTCGACGCGCTCACGGACCCGTTCCTCGACCACGGCGGCGTCCTCGTCGGTGAAGCGTTCCGTCAGGGGGACCAACAAGGGCGGTTCACTGCGGATGTGCGCGTTGCCATCCGGGTCGATCTCGCAGAGTTTGGCCAGGGCCTGCGCGCTGTTGCGGTGCCGGGCCTTGCGTAATGCCTTCTGCGTCCGCTCGGTCATCGAGGTGTCCAGGCGATCGCCCAGATCCGCGAACATGGACTCGACATCGATTCCGGCGTACCAGCACTCGAGGGTCGTCATCGAGACGCTCCGTCTGATGGTCCGGCGGTACGCCTTCGCCACCGTCTTGGCGATCTTGCGGTTGGTCGTGTCGTCGAACCCGTTGTCACGTCCCGCGATCGCGAAACTCGCGGCCAGTCGTTTCACGTCCCATTCGAAGGGACCGATGTGGGTCTCGTCGAAGTCGTTGAGGTCGAACACCATTCGACGCTCCGGACTGAAGAACAGGCCGAGGTTGCTGAGGTGGGCATCCCCGCACAGCTGGGTGATGATGCCGGTGTCGGGGGTCCGGGACAGGTCGTCGGCCATGACCGCGGCGGCGCCGCGATAGAAGGTGAACGGTGTCGCCGCCATCCGCGCGTGCCGGACGGGGATGAGTTCGGGCACGCGGTTGCGCGCCTGTGCGGCGAGGATCGTCAGCGGGTCGGCACGTTCGCCGCGCGTCGGACAGGCGGCCAGGTCGGCGGGGGTGGTGGTCACCGGGGCTCCTCCCTGTGGAGCGTGTCCCGGGCACCGGTCGGAGCCCGGAGGTGGGCCTCCCGGCGCTACTGGTACGAGACGAACCAGGGTGTCGGCGCGACCGCCATGGTCGTCGCCGGCGAGAACGTCGGCTTGTCCTCCGTGTAGAAATTCTTCCAGCCCATCCACACTCCCGCGGGGAGATCGTGTAGCAATCTGCGCCAGGTCTCCATCTTCACCGGCGGCGTCCCGTGCCCGTCGGCGTGCAGGACCACCTGCAGTTCGGGTCGATCGGTGACGATGTTCTTCCGCTGGGCGAGCATGCCGGCGTCGAACTGGTGGAGCACGAACAGCTTCTGCGGCAGTCCCCGATCGCGTACCAGCCCCGCGAGCCAATCCGACGTGCGGTTGACCTCGTCGGCCTCGACGGACCCGATCTGCGTGAGGTGCACCTGATCCGGCTTGAGACGCCACTCCGGGTCGAGCGCCAACCCGACGTGCGGCAGCGCCAGGAGGTCCGCATACCGCTGGGCTTGCGCCAGGAAGTCCATGCGTCCGGGCTGGAGGTCGAGGGTCACATAGACCCCGGCGCGGCCGGCGGCCTCGACCCAGGGCCGCAGCACTTCCGGGTCGATCATGTTCGTATACCGGGACCCCTCGCCCGGCTCCGACGACGCGACGGTCGCGATGATCTCGAACGCCGGGACCACCGGTTCGGCGCTGACCTGCTGATAGTCGGCGGCCAGTCGCCGGACGCGGTCGATCGACGCCTCGATGCCCTGCCGGCCGAGCGGACCCAACGCCGGCGCATCGGGCGAACCGTACAGCGCGACCATTCGACGGCCCGGGAACACGATCTGCCCACCGCCGGGGAGCTCCGGCGTCCGACGCGCCTGATCGACACGGGCCGCGAACGTCTCGTCGTCGCCGAAGCCGGGACCGACCGCGCGGATCGGGGTCGCCGACGACGCGCCGCTCACCGCAGCGACGGCGTCGGCACCTGCCCTGGGGTCGGGGACGGGCACCTCGACGACGCGCCCCGCAGAACGGGCGGTCAGCATCGCGTCCATCGGGATACCGCGGGCGACCATCACGATCGGCTCGTCCGCGCTCGGGCGCAGGTTGCCGCGCAGGTCCTCGAGGTCGATGGACCTGCGGTTGTCGAGCCCGTCGATCTCGCCGACGCGGACCGCCCGCTGGACACCGAGCCGCCGCAACTCCTCATCGACGCTGTGCGCGGTCTCCGGGCGCACGGTGAGCACCGGGACGTGCTTTTCACCGGCGGCCGTTGCGACGCGCTGCCGGGTTTCGGGATCGTCGAGGGCACCCGGCCCGAGGAGGATCGCCTCGTCGGATCGGGAGTAGAACTCGCGGCTGACGAGGACCGAATCCGGTTCCGCGCCGGTCAGAACGGCGGCACCCGGCCGTGGGTCGGCGAACGCCAGGACCCGGTCGGTTTCGGCCTGCCCCGCCGATGCGCTGATGAAGAGCCCAACCATCACGCAGACGATCGACGCCCCGATCATCCGAATCGTCACCAGTGCATTCCTCCCGTCCTCGGCTCCGCTCGACCAGGGGTCGGATGGGTCTCGACCAGCGTTGGCGCAGACGGTCGCCCAACGTATCAGCGGCAGCACGTCCCTACGACCTCCGGCAAGCACCCGTCCTCGGCCCACACCGTCGTGACCGGCACCGACCGGCGGGCATGTGACCTGGTTCACGAGCGGTGTCGGACCGCGTTGTAGCGTGTGTGCCGTGGACTATTGGGGTGTGATGGTCGGGTTGGGTCTTCTCGCGTCGGCGTTCGGTGCGGCTGCATTCGTGCGCTACCGCGAACGGGAGTCCACAACCCTGCAACGACAAACAGCACTGGCGCGCGAGCTGCGCGAGCTCGCAGGCGATGACGAGGTCCGACTGGCAGCGGTGGACGAGTTCTCGCTCACCATCTATCAGCGTCTCTTCTACGCATCGGTGGTGGCGCCGTGGATTCGCTCGGCGGCCTGGGCCCTGCTGGGTGCAGTCCTCGCCGCCGCGGGAGCAGTCGCGGTCGGGCCGCTGGACGGCGTGTACGCCACCGTGGTCCACATCGTCACGATCGCGGCCTCGGCGATCTTCATCCTGGCCGCACTCGTCTTCACCGGCATCGCGCTGTACCACTCGGCGTCGACCCCGCGTGTCTCCTTCCGCGATTCCTACGCCGACGACGACGCGGGCGTGTCCACGCCCGCTGCCGAGGTGGCCGACAAGAAGACCGGCGAGCCGGCGGGCGACTGACGCCTTCGTCGAAGAGCCACCGAGACAGTCGAATACAATGGACCCCGCCGGTGGCGGGGTCCGTTGCTGTGAGAGGCCCCGATTGAGGGCTCATCCGGTTGGTCAGGCGGACTGCGCCTGCCACATCCAGTGCAGCTGTTCGAGTTTCGACGCGAACGAGATGAGCAGATCCTGCGTCACCGGGTCGGCTTCCTCGGTCACCTCGATGCGCTCGCGGAGACCGGCGATGACCGCCTTCAGGTTCGCCACGACGGCGTCGACGACCTCGGTGTCCTTGGTCCAGCCTTCGCCGAAGCCCTTGGTGTTGGCGGTCTTGGCCACGGTCTCGGCACGGCCGTCCGGACTGACGCCGATGGCGGTCGCGCGCTCGGCGGCGGCGTCGGTGAACTCACGGGCCACGGTGACGAGTTCGTCGAGGTCGAGATGCACCGACCGGAACTGCTTGCCGACGACGTTCCAGTGGGCCTGCTTGGCGATCAGGGTGAGGTCGATGAGGTCGACCAGGGTGTCCTGCAGGGCCTTACCGGCCACGGACTGCTGCTCGTCGGTGAGGGTGCTGGTGATGGGGGTGGTCATGATCAAGAGCGTCCTTTCTTGTCATATCTGGGGTGCTACCGCAGGGCTGTGTCGGACTGAGTTCTACGCCCCGTCGGATGGAAGAAACGACTGGTTCTGGTGGCGGGCGACGCGTCAGACGGTGACGGTGACCTTCTGCTCGATGTTGCCGCGGGTGGCCTTGGAGTACGGGCAGAACTCATGCGCCTTGTTCGCCAGCTCCTGTGCCTTCGCCTCGTCGACGCCGGGGATCGAGACATCGATCGCCACGGTCAGTCCGAAGCCACCGTCGGCGGGGTCTTTGCCGATGCCGACAGTCACGTTGACGGTGGAGTCGTCGGGCACCGGGCTTCCTGCCGCCTTAGACGTCGCTCGGAGTGCTCCGAGGAAGCACGCCGCGTAGCCGGCCGAGAAGAGCTCCTCCGGGTTGGAACCGTCGCCGCTGCCACCCATCTCCTTCGGCGGTTGGAGGTCGAGGTCGATCTGGCCCGAGGCCGAGACCACCTCACCGTCGCGTCCTCCGCCGGATGCCTTGGACGAAATGGTGTACACGGGTTCGATTGCCATCGGAGATCCTCCTGGGTTCAGGTGGGTGGATGTTCAGCTGCGTAGAACCAACGTTCTTTCCAACCGGCCTGTACCCGTATTCATTCCGACCAAACCGCCTGGTGGCGGGCGTTACAAACCGGCCGTGGAGTGTCGGCAGCGATACGACACTCCTGTCAGCGACCGCGCAGCATGCGGGTCGGCTTCATCCGGGTCGACTCCGGCAGCCAGATGTTGACCGACCGGCGCGCGGTGAGCAGGGCGGCGATCACCAGCAGTACGAACTGCACCCAGCTGATGACGACCATCGTCGACGAGATGTCGGGATAGCGGAAGAGGAGGTCGACGCCCACCGGGATGCAGAGGAGGTGGACCACCACGGCAGCGAGGAAGAAGTTGCGGCAGTGGCGGCTGTGGTGGGTCACCGCGGCCACGAGGAGTAGGTACTCGATCACCAGCACCACAACGATCATGACCAGCATGAACGGCGGGAAGAATCCGGCGAGCGTCTCGACCTGGTCCTCCGGTGCGGAGTTGGCCGGGTCGGTCACGACCCCCTCGAGGAGGCGCTGCCGCAGGTCGTCGGTGATGGTGCTCAAGTTGAAGAAGCCGTATACCGCCAGGACCAGTCCGATGACCGCCGCACCCCACCAGACGACGCGGGCGTGGAGTGCCAGGGCCGCGGGCGGGCTGCCCGGGTCGGCCGGCCGCGGCGGGTAGAGCGCCGCCTGGTCGCGGTCGCGCGACGATCGTTCCAACTCGGCGAGATCTTCGGCGTCGAGTTCGGCCTGAGTCGGGATGCGTTCGGGGTCCCGATCGTGGGGGTCCCCCGGCCCGTGCGGATCGGTCATCCTTCGATCCTGCCATCCGGGCCACCGGTACGAACAGGGCCCGCCGGAGCGATGCCGGCGGACCCTGTCTGCGGTTCGGGTGGTCCTGCGTCGAGTGGATCCGCGTCGAGTGGTTCTGCGCTTCGACTACTTCCGGAACTCGCCGAGGACGAACTCCATGCCGGGCAGGAAGGTGCCGAGCATCGGGACCACGTGGTTGACGATCGACTTGGTCAGGATCGGCGGCGTCGGGTTCGTGACGAACCGGACGTCGGCGCCCTGGGCCCGCCAGTCCGCGGCGAGCTGCGCAACCTGGCCATACGGGATCACGTCGTCGTGGAGGCCACCTTCGAGGAAGACGGGAGCGTTCGGCTTCAGCCGACCGATGCGCTGTTCGCCGACGACCTTCTGCACCACCGGCGACCGTGCGATCACCGAGGAGAGCGTCTCGCCGGTGCGGGTCCAGTTCTTCGTCTGCTGGAAACCGAAGGCGGGGATGATGTCGCCGATGCAGCTGGTCGAGATGTGCTTCAGCGCAGCCTTTCCGGAGGAGTTGGTCTCCCGCTGCACGACGTCGGCGACCAGCGGGTACCGCTGGGTGAGGCCGTTGATGGCGAAGCCGATGGCCCCGGCAATGGTGCTCCCGTCGATGGCCGGGATGACCTTCGCCAGGTCGGCTGGCGGCGCACCGGCGTAACTGGCACGGACGTTCAGTTCCGGTGCGTAGGTCGCGGCGAGTTCGGCCGCCGAAGCGGCCGCGCCACCGCCCTGCGAGTAGCCGGCGAATCCCACCGGCGCGTCGGCCGGGGCTCCCGACGCGCGCAACGCCGCCCGGGCGCCGTCGAGCATGGCGTGGCCGGTCTCCCAGCGGTTGACGTAGGTGTGGATTCCCGGGGTGCCCATGCCGATGTAGTCGGTGACGAACACCCGAACACCGTTGAGCAGCATGTAGAACATCTCCGGCGCGGTGTAGTTGACGCCGATGCTGGGCTTGGTGATGTCGATCGACATCGGCAGGCTCATCAGCTTCGACGCCGCGCACTGGTCACCCTGACCGATGGTGCCCGGGCCGACGACGACGGTCGGGCGCGGACCCTTCCCGGCCCACGGCGCGGTCGGCTCGACGACGGTGCCGGTGACCGCCGCGGGCTTTCCGTCCTGGTAGGTCGAGGTGTACATGACCTTGCGGGCCGTACCCGGCCACTGTCCGGGAGCACCCGGGATCTGCAGGAGCAGCGGGATCTGCTGACTCCGGATCACCGAGCCGGGCTCGGTGGCGAAGGATGCCGGCGGTGTGTAGAAATCGGCCGCAGTCGCGTCCGGCGCCGGACTCATCACGGCAGCCGCACAAGCAGCTGCCACCGCACCCGCAATCGTGGTCTTTCGCAGGCGTGACCTGCGGCGCCACCCCACGCTCATTCCCGACTTCAGCTTCATGGGCGAGTAACCTACCCCACAGTAAGTTGAGTCAGGTGACTGGGTCGGCAGCGGCCGGTGCCTTGTGATCAGGGATGGGTGCAGCCAGGCCGCGCGGTGGCACCTCATCGCCCGGGCCGGGTGCGACGATCGGCGAAACAAGAACTAACAACGCCTTTTTGTCATCCATTAGGGAATAACGTTACAAATCCGTTATAGAGGGATCTGAGTGTGACGTGATAGTGCGAAATTTAGCGTCGTTTACCTTCTCTGACGCACCGCTAACCAATACCATTGGCCGCAGATTCAGCCCGCATTGCGGTGATTCCGACAATCGAGCACAGGTTGCCTCTCGGAATCGATGAACCAATCGACCAGAGGTGTGACATGAACAAGAAAGCTCGTAACGGGATAATTGCCGCCGTCGCGGCCGTCCTGCTCTTACTCGGCGGCCTCGGAACTTTTGCGCTCTGGAGCGACAGTGAGACCACCGACTCCGGTGACGTCCAGACCGGCACACTGGATCTGGAAGCAGTGAATGCCGGACAGTGGCAGGATATCTCGAATCCCACCACTCCGGTCACCATTGATCCGGTCACGTTCCGGATGGTGCCGGGCGATGTTCTCCAGTACACCGCCAGCTACCTCGTGTCCGCCGACGGAGACAATCTGGCGGCGCGGATCACGACTACCAATCAGGGTCAGAATGTGATTCCTGCGGCTCTGATACCGCACGTCACAATCACGAACACCGCCACCTTCGACGGCGAGGCCATCCCCTCCAATCTGATCACCGAAGACGACAACGGCAAGACCGTCGACGTCACGGTCACCGTCAACTTCAGCCGGGACACACCGGGTCAGGTCGGCATCAACGAGACCATCAACTTGTCTCAACTGCAGGTGACACTGCAGCAGGAACGCGCCTAGGCCTCGATTCGCCGACCTCGCGCCCGAAATGAGGCGTCACCTTCTCGGTCCCGTTGCCGGGTCAGCCGTTCTCGTCGCAGTGGTGATTCTCATCGCCGCATCGGTGCGGTCGACCGGCGCCTACTGGACCGACACGGCATCCGCGGCCCCCGGTCAGGTCACCACCGGCCGACTGTCGTTGTCGACGGGGTCCGGTTCCGGTAGCACGTACACGTTCCCCGAACTCACCGGCGCGCGACTGATCCCAGGCCAGTTCAAACAGGCGCCACTCGTCATCGTGAACACTGGGACGACCCGCCTGCAGTATCGGCTCACCTCTGCCGGGCCCCAACCGTCGACGGCGTCGACGGTTGGGGTGACACTCGCCGGGGCGGTCGGCGGAACCTGCACCGCCACGTCGACGCTCGGGCCGGTCACTGCGTTCAGCACGTTGTCCGCGATCACCGGACCCACCGCGGTGACGTCGACGTTCCGGACACTGGGCCCCGGCGCCCAGGAGACCTGGTGCATCCGGAGCACGTTGAACACGGTGACCGGCGCCCAACCGGCGACCTACACGCACACCTTCGTCTTCCGAGCGGAACAGTTATGAGCGCCAACCCAATGCGTATGAGGGACGCCCACCCGGCCGGCCCGTCCACCGACGAATCCGAGCGCACCGGCCCCTGGTGGTGGGTCTCGACGATCGTGACGTGGATGCTCCTGATCATCACCACGGCCTTCGTTTTCGCGCTCATCGTCGTACCGTTCCTCGGTAGTGCGCAGCCGTATACCGTGCTGACCGAATCCATGCGCCCGACCTACCCGCCCGGAACCCTGGTGGTCGCCCGCGACGGGGACATGAACCGGCTGGCCACCGGAGAGGTCGTCACCTACCAACTCCGGTCGGGCGAACCGGAGGTCGTGACGCATCGGATCACCGCGTCGGGAATGAACAGCGACGGTACGCGCACCTATATCACCAAGGGGGACAACAATCCTCGGGCCGACGCCGCACCGGTCAAACCCGAACAGATCCGCGGCACCGTGTGGTATTCGATCCCCTATCTCGGATACGTCAACAACTGGCTGACCGGCGACACCCGGGTTCTGGTCGTGTCCGTTCTCGCCGGCGCCCTCGGGTTGTACGCCTTGTTCCAACTCGTCGGCGCGGTGGTCGAGGTCAGGCGTGCACGTGCGAGGCCGAGTCCATGACCGACGTGGTGCGCCGGGTCTCCACCGTCCTGCGGTCGACGCGGGTTCGAGCGGTTCTCGCCTGCGGCATCGTCTTCGGGCTCGGGACCGTCGGCACGATGGCCGCGTGGTCGGCCACCAACACCACCACATCGGGCACGTTCACCACCGGTTCGGTCGATCTGTGGCTCAACGACGTCAATGCGACGACGACTGCACCGCTCACCATTCCGCTCGGATCCTCCCTGCTCCCAGGTCAATCCGGAGCCGTGATCATCAACGTTCAGAACCGGGGGATCTCCGCCGGTAACTACACAACGCAGGCCAGGGCGACCAATGCCGCCGGACAAGCCGTGCGGCTCAGCATCGTGGTCGGCGGAAGTGTGTCGGGATCGACCTGTATGGGAACCCCGTCGGTGTCCAATCTGGCGCTCACCGCAACCAACGTATCGCTTCTGGGTACTCGCGGCCCCCTCGCCGCCACCTCCGGCTCCGACTCCTTGTGCTTGCAGTTCACACTGCCGACCTCGGCCCCCAACGCCGTCCAGAGCACCACGGGCACAGTGATCTTCACCTTCACCGGATCGGCGGTCGCCGGTGTCTGAGCATCGCGAAACGTCCGTACCACGACGTGATACACCGCGCCGAGCCCCCTCACGAGTGGTCGACACCGCACTGACCGTCGCCGCGGTCTGTGGTGTGTTATGCATGCTCATGGCGACTGCAGCACTGGTTTTCGGGATCACCCCGCTGGTGTTCCGATCAGGCTCGATGGCGCCGGCCATCACCACCGGGTCGGTCGCGCTCGCTCGCGAGGTCCCGGCGACCCAGGCGGTCCCGGGCGATGTCGTCAGCGTCGTCGCCGACAACGGCACCCGCATCACCCACCGGGTGGTCGATGTCGGCGAACCGACCGGCAACTCGGTCCCCCTGATGCTCAAAGGGGACGCCAACGCCGTCGCCGACGCGAGTCCGTATGTGGTCACCGAGGTGGCCCGTGTGACGATCGACGTACCGTATCTCGGATACGTCGTTGCCTGGCTGTCGACACCCACTGCGATCGCGGCCGGTGTCATCCTCACCGGATGGCTTCTCGCCGTGGCATTCTGGCCCGGACGCCGGCCACGCAGACCAGACCCCGCAGGCAACGACAGCCATCCGCGTATCGCTCGTCATCGACCCGATCCATCGGCTTCGACCTTCCCGAGGCCGCAGCCTCGCGAGGGGCGTTGGGCACTCAGCCACGAGGCACCCCGATGGCCCGCTGTCGTCGCGACGATCGCCCTCGTCGGTGGTGTGGCTCTCGCGCACCCGCCTACCGCTCGGGCGGCCCTGACCGATGTCACCGTCGGACAGGTGAACGTACCCATCGGCACGGTCCCTCGGCCGTCGAGCATCACTTGCACCAACTCGTTCTTCCCCGGGATCGCCGGCCTCATCAGCTGGCCGGTGGTCAGCCCCACCGCGCGTTACCGGTTGAACTATGTGGGGGCGGTCCCGTACACCGAGACCGTCGCAGCGCAGGCGTCGGGCACCATCACTGTCAATCCCCGTGCAGCTGTGGAACTCTCCGTGGGCTACTACACCGTGGAGGTGTACACACTCCTCGGCGACAACTTCGTCTCACCTGCGCCTCCGATGATGCGACGAATACTGGTCGGTGCGGGGCAGTCTTCCTGCCAGCCCACCGGCACCACCACCACACCCGGAAACAACGGTGCGACTGGGGCAGCAGCGGCTCGTACCGCGCCGTCGACGTCGCCATCGGGTTCGCCGAGCTCGACCGGCCCGTCCTCCACCGAGACGACGGGGCCGACATCGTCGTCTACGACGGAACCGTCGCCGAGCGAGACGTCCCGACGCCCGGAGACCTCGATCGAGGAGCCCCCGGCGCCGGAACAACCCACGGCGACAACCGGGGGATCCAGGTCGACAACCGAGTCCACGACCGAGGTCCCCTCAGCCGCCGAGCCCGAACGCGATCCGGCTGCGTCCAGCTCGACCTCCACCTCCCCTCGCGGCTATGACCCACCGGTGACCTGACGGTTGCCGACCGTCACCGACCCGGCGGCGCGATCTTGAGCATCCGCCCGACGGTCGCCTGCCACATGACTCCGCCGAAGGTGATGGTGCCGGTCAGTTCGAGCGGTTCGTCCAGCGGTGCGATGCCGACTCGGCGGGTCTCGACGCGTCGTCCCGTCGCGAAATCTGTTGCGACGTAGTCGACGGGGCCCAACTGCTGCGGTAGCCCCCGCATCAGGGGGCCGTAACCGAGGGCGTGGATCAGGCCGTCGGCGCGCGAGAGCTTGGGCAGCGTCGCGATCCGGTCGGAGTTCTCCCAGACCCGCTCGCACCCGCCGTCGTCGACGTCGATGCGGGTCATGCCACCGACGAACGGGGCGTCCGCGGGCACCGCGGGGCCGGTGACCGCCATCGGCGGATACTGGTAACCGTACGTGCTGGGGATGACGAGCGAATTCCCCCAGGCCATCGGCGAGTTCTCCGTACCCGGCCCCGATCGGCCGAAGGCGCGGATGCGGCACACCTCGGACCCGTCGTCACTGCGGAAGACCCGAAGGTCCGGCCGGTCGGCGTTGTCGACGATCGCGACCCACCCATCCCCACCGGGTCCGAAATACGTTGGCGTGGTGCCAGATCCCCAGGTGAGCTGACCGGGTTTGCGCCCCGGACCACGGTCATATCCGCGGCGCCAGACGACCTTCGGCGCAGCTCCGGGCTCGGCGCGCATCTCGTAGAGCGCGTGGGTCGTGAGGATCGACGCGCCCGATCGTCTGATGGAGAGGCCGTTGCCGAGCCCCTCCCCTGTCGGCAGGCGCGTCGATCGGACCCGCTTGTCCCCGTCCACCGTCCCCACGACCCCGCGCGTCGTTGCGAACCAGATCCGGCCGTCGAAATCCGGAGCGAGACCGGTGATCGCATCACCGGCCGGGATGTGCTCCGAGACATCGACGCGGTCATCGACGTAGACCCGCCAGCCCGATGCCGTCTTCCGGTGCGCCACACGGAGAACCGAACCGGACCCGTCGGCGACGACAACACGGTCGCGGTCGTCGAGGTAGCCGTACACGCCGCCGAGCAGTCCACCCCTCGTCAGCTGCGTCGACGCCAGCGGTTGCGCCGTGCGGGGGTCGAACAGGACCACCGTCGGTGCCGCGAACGCCGGCGGCGCCACCGCGACGAACTGTGTGCACAGCGCGACCGGCATCCCGTCGCGGCCGACGAAGGTCGCCGCGCAGGCACCGCCGGGGATCGACGACGCGGCGAGTCGCGCACCGCGTCCCGGCCCTCGATGCCCGGTTGTGTCGGTGGACGCCAGGTCTCCGTGCATCAGCGAAGTGTCCGACGGGCCGAGGCCGGTTGGCGGCGAATCAGGCTGGGCTGCTGCGGGATACGCAACGGCCACGGACGCGACCAGCGCGAGGGCGACCATCCACGGCCGGGTTCGCTTCATGGGTGGTCAAGCTACCGGGACAAACCGAAGCGCGGAAGGGTAGCGCGCGCACTGTAACCCTCGATGCCGAGGTACGAGGAGCACCGGCGACGAGCCTCGAAGTCCTGGTGGAGTCAGATCACCAGACCGAGCGCCAGCACGACGACCAGCCCGCTCACCGAGAGCAGGGTCTCCATCATCGACCAGGTCTTGAAGGTCTGGCCGACGGTCATGCCGAAGTACTCCTTGACCAGCCAGAAGCCGGCATCGTTGACGTGCGACAGGAAGACCGAGCCGGCACCGATCGCGAGGACGACCAGCGAGACCTCACCCGAGCTCAATCCGTCGACGAGTCCGAGCATCAGCGACGACGCGGTGATCGTCGCGACGGTCGCGGAGCCCGTGGCCAGGCGGATCAGCGCGGCGAGCACCCAGGCGAGGACGAGGATCGGGACGTTCGCACCGGTGGCCCAGTCGGCCAGGAGCGTGCCGATTCCCGTGTCGACGAGGACCTGCTTGAAACCGCCACCGGCGGAGACGATCAGCAGGATGCCGGCGATGGCGGGCAGCGCCGCACCGGTGCACTTCGAGATCGTCTCGCGGTCCATCCCCGAGCCGCGGCCGAGGGTGAACATAGCGACGACGACGGCGATGAGCAGGGCGATCAGCGGCGTACCGAGGATGTCGAGGACGCGACGCAGGAGCTGGTCCTCGTCGGAGATGAAGATCTCGGCGAGCGCCTTGCCCAGCATCAGGACGACCGGCAGCAGGACGCTGAACATGGTGACGGCGAAGGAGGGCCTCTTGGTGGTCGGACCGTCGTCGGGGTCGACGTCGAAGGTGTGAGGCGCCTCGACCGTCACCCACTTTCCGGCGACGGTGGCGAACAGCGGGCCCGAGACGATGATCGTCGGGATCGCCACGCCCACACCGAGTGCGAGGGTGAGGCCTAGGTCGGCGCCGAGGGCGTCGATCGCCACGAGCGGGCCCGGATGCGGTGGCACGAAGCCGTGCATGGCCGAGAGACCTGCCAGCGCGGGGATGCCGATCGGGATCAACCCCAGGCCCGAGCGTCTGGCCACCAGATAGATCACCGGCATCAGGAGGACGAGGCCGATCTCGAAGAACATCGGAAGACCGATGATCGCGCCGACGAGCGCCATCGCCCACGGCAGCATCCGCGGAGAGGCATGGCCGACGATCGTGTCCACGATCTCGTCGGCGCCCCCGGAATCGGCGAGCAGCTTCGCGAACATCGCACCGAGCGCGATCAGGATGCCCACACCGGCTGCGGTCGAACCGAATCCGGTGGTGAACGAATCCAGCACCGTCGGGATCGACTCCCCCGCGACGATGCCGACCGTGGCACCGCCGCCGACCAGCGCGAGGAACGGGTGGACCTTGGCGACGGTGATCGCGATGACGATGACCGCGATACCGGTCAGCGCCGCGACGACGAGCTGCCAGCCCGGCGCGACCGGCTCGGGCAGCTCCGCACTCGCGGCGAGGATCGTGGTGGTCGACGACATGTTCAGTTCTCCTCGCCGTCGGGGAGCGACGCGACGAGCTCGTCGACGATGGCGTCCACACTCTGGTCCACGTCGACGGTCAGTCCGCGCTCATCGGGGGTCAGGGGTTCGAGGGTCTCGAACTGGGATTTCAGCAGCGCCGTCGGCATGAAGTGCCCCGGCCGCGATGCCTGCCGGCGGGCGATGACCTCGACCGAGCCGGCGAGGTGCGCGAACAGCACCGAGGACTCGTGCCCGCGCAGACGGTCACGGTACTCGTGCTTGAGAGCGGAGCAGCTCATCACCCCGCCGTCACCGTGCTCGGCGAGCCAGGCGCCGATGGACTCCAGCCACGGACGGCGGTCGTCATCGTCGAGCGGCCGACCCGCCGACATCTTGGCGATGTTCTTCTCCGAGTGGAAGTCGTCGGCGTCGGCGAACGGAACGCGAAGACGCTGCGCCAACGCGGCTCCCACTGTCGACTTCCCCGACCCGGAAACACCCATCACGACCACCGGTGATCGCATGCCAACTCCTCCACATCGCTGTGCTGCTGATCACGGAGACTGCCTCAATAGTCATACTTATGCAAGTCTCATGAGCAATAAGTACGCACATTCGCTCTTTGCGCCGCTAATGAGAAGATGAAACCGTGAGTCAGAGCACAAGCGGGACCACGGAGCGCCACGACGAGACCCTTGCCGCCATCGGTAGGCGCATCGTCTCGGGGGCACAGCCGGCGGGCAGCGTGCTGACGCTCGACGCCATCTGCACCGAGCACGGGGTGTCGCGGACCGTGGCGCGCGAGGTGATCAAGGTCCTCGAATCGATGGGACTCGTCGAGTCGCGACGCCGGGTCGGCATCACCATCCAGCCGCGCACCAGGTGGAGCGTGTTCGACCCGCGACTGATCCGGTGGCGTCTCGACGGCGCGGACCGTGCGGAGTTTCTCGCGACCCTGTCGGAGCTACGACGCGGATTCGAGCCCGTGGCGGCCGCGCTGGCGGCCGAACGGGCGAACGAGCACCACTGTCGCATCCTGGCGGCCGCGGTGTCGGACATGTCCGTCCACGGACGGACCGGCGACCTCGAGTCGTACCTGCTGGCCGACAAGGTCTTTCACCGCACCCTGCTCGAGGCGAGCGGCAACGAGATGTTCCGGTCGCTGGCCGACGTCGTCGGCGAGGTGCTCGCCGGTCGAACCCATCACGGGATGATGCCGCCGACCCCGAACCCGGCCGCGATCGCACTGCACGACGACGTGGCGAGAGCAATACGCCTCCGCGACCCGAAGGCCGCGGAGGCGTCGATGCGCGAGATCATCACCGAGGCGGCAGCAGCCGTCTCCCCCTCGCTGCCTGAGGTGCGAGCCTCGAAGGCCTAGACCAGCAGCTCGGCGATCTGAATGGTGTTGAGAGCAGCGCCCTTTCGGAGGTTGTCACCCGAGACGAACAGCGCGAGGCCGCGACCGTCCGGGACACCCGGATCCTGGCGGATACGACCCACGAGCGAGTTGTCCTTGCCGGCCGCGGCGAGCGGCGTCGGCACGTCGGTGAGCTCGACTCCGGCTGCGGCACCGAGGATCTCCTGGGCACGAGCAACCGACAGCGGCTCGGCGAACTCCGCGTTGATCGACAGCGAGTGTCCGGTGAACACGGGCACACGCACGCAGGTTCCGCTGACGAGAAGCTCGGGGAGACCGAGGATCCTGCGCGACTCGTTACGCAGCTTCTGATCCTCGTCGGTCTCGCCGGTGCCGTCGTCGACGAGCGAACCGGCAAGTGCCACAACGTTGAACGCAATGGGCGCGACGTACTTGTTCGGGGCCGGGAAGTCGACGGCCGAGCCGTCGTGGACCAGCTTCTCGGCGTCGCCGACGACGGCGCGCACCTGTCCGGCGAGTTCCTCGACGCCGGCCAGACCGCTACCGGAGACCGCCTGGTAGCTCGAGATGATCAGACGCTGCAGTCCGGCTTCGTCGTGCAGCGGCTTGAGCACCGGCATGGCGGCCATGGTGGTGCAGTTGGGGTTGGCGATGATGCCCTTGGGCGGGTTCTTCGCCAGCTCCCCGTTGACCTCCGAGACCACCAGCGGCACATCGGGATCCTTGCGCCACGCCGACGAGTTGTCGATCACGGTGACACCGGCGGCGGCGAACCGCGGCGCCTGCTCGCGGGACATCGTGGCGCCCGCGGAGAACAGGGCGATGTCGAGACCGGCGGGATCGGCGGTGGCCGCATCCTCCACCACGATCTCCCCGTCACCCCACGGCAGCTTCTTGCCCGCCGAACGCGGCGATGCGAAGAAGCGCACCTCGTCGGCCGGGAAGTTGCGCTCTTCCAGGAGGGTTCGCATGACGGCACCGACCTGACCGGTCGCGCCGACGACTCCGATACGTACACCCATGATCAGCGACCCGTTCCTGCGTAGACGACGGCTTCTTCTTCGCCACCGAGATCGAAGGCGGCGTGCAGTGCGCGCACGGCGTCGTCGAGTTCGGTGTCGCGGCACAGCACCGAGATGCGGATCTCCGAGGTGGAGATCAGCTCGATGTTCACGCCGGCCTCGCTCAAGGCCTCACAGAAGGTGGCGGTGACGCCCGGGTGCGACTTCATGCCGGCGCCGACGAGGGAGACCTTGCCGATGTGGTCGTCGTACAGCAGTTCGGTGAAGCCGATCTCCTCGCGCAGCTTGGTGAGCTTCTCGACACCCAGCGGGCCGAGCTCGCGCGGCAGGGTGAAGGTGATGTCGGTCTTGCCGGTGTCGACCTTCGAGATGTTCTGCAGCACCATGTCGATGTTGATCTCGGCGTCGGCGACGGCACGGAACACCTTGGCGGCGTAGCCCGGCTTGTCGTCGAGACCCACGACGGTGATCTTGGCTTCGCTGCGATCGTGTGCGACGCCGGTGAGAATGGCTTCTTCCACGGGAATGTCCTCCATCGATCCGGTCACCACGGTGCCGGGTTTGGTCGAGTACGACGAGCGCACGTGAACGGGAACGTTGTACCGGCGGGCGTATTCCACGCACCGCAGCATCAGGACCTTCGCGCCGCAGGCCGCGAGCTCGAGCATCTCCTCGAAGGAGATCTTGTCGAGGCGGCGGGCGTCGGGGACGATGCGCGGATCGGCGGAGTACACGCCGTCGACGTCGGTGTAGATCTCGCAGACGTCGGCCTCGAGGGCCGCTGCCAGCGCGACGGCGGTGGTGTCGGAGCCGCCGCGGCCGAGGGTGGTGATGTCCTTGGTGTCCTGTGAGACACCCTGGAACCCGGCGACCAGCACGATCTTGCCCTCGTCGAGTGCGCTGCGAACGCGTCCCGGCGTGACGTCGATGATCTTGGCCTTGCCATGTGAGCTCGTCGTGATGACGCCGGCCTGGGAGCCGGTGAACGACTGAGCATGTGCACCAAGCGAACTGATGGCCATCGCCACCAGCGCGTTGGAGATGCGCTCACCCGAGGTCAGGAGCATGTCCATCTCGCGCGCCGGGGGCGCCGGGTTGACCTGCTGGGCGAGGTCGAGCAGTTCGTCCGTTGTGTCGCCCATCGCCGAGACGACGACGACAACGTCGTTGCCCTGCTTCTTCGTCTCGACGATGCGCTCGGCAACGCGACGGATGCGTTCGGCCGTTGCGACCGAGGATCCGCCGTACTTCTGCACCACGAGGGCCACGTCGAGTTACCTCCCGCCGGCTCGTGCGCCGGTTCGATAGACGTCAGCTTGCTTCGGACAACCTTACCGGGCAGCAGATTGCAGCTCTGACCTGGTCACCGACGTTCTGTGATCCGTCGCACACGGCACGTCGCCGGTGGTCGTCCGCGACGACCTAGGATTCCACGGGTGGCCACCCCTACCGACGTCGACGATCCGGGCCGTCGTCCCGACCCCGACCCGGGCACGGGTGGAGTCGACGGCCGGCCGATCTCTCCGGGCGGCTCGACGCCGGCCCGACGCCCCGCCGACCCGAGACCCCCGTTCGCCGACTGGGTCCGCCGGTATCGCTGGTGCCTCGACGCCCTCGTCGTCTATCTGGTCATCCGCGCGATCGGAATCCTCACGCTCGCACGGTTCGCGGACCTGCGCGACATCACGCTCGGCAAGGCGCTCACCGTGTGGGACGGGCAGTGGATGCTGGCGATCGCCACCCACGGATACGACGGGGTGCCGGCGAGCCTGACCGATGCGCGCGGAATCCACACCGCCGACACCGCATATGCCTTCTTCCCCGGGTACCCGTACCTGGTCGGGTTCCTGGCGAAGCTGCCCGGTGTGACGCCGTTCGGTGCGGCGCTGACCCTCAATCTCGTTCTCGGATGCATCGCCGCGGTCGGCGCGGCCCGGCTCGGCATGGAGTGCGCGCGGCTGATGGCCCGTCGCTCCCCCATCGGCCCCGCCCCCGAGCGCGCCACCGGACTGTTCCTGGTGGTGCTCTTCGCGGCGACCCCGATGTCGATCGTGCTCAACATGGCCTACACCGAGGCGATGTTCTGTGCCCTCGCGACGTGGGCACTCATCGGGATCCTCGAGAAACGCTGGCTGCTGGCCGGGGTGATGGCCGGCCTCTGCGGGTTCTGCCGGCCGACCGCCGCGGTCGTCATCGGCGTGGTGGTCCTCGCCGCGCTGGTGTTCCTGTGGACCGGCCGCAGCTCCACCGGGGTCACCGGCGCGGACCGTGCGCGTGCCGTCGCTGCGATCGTCCTCAGTCCGCTGGGATACCTCACCTATCTGGGCGTCGTCTGGGCCCACACCGGTTCGCCGACGGGATGGTTCCGCATCCAGACCGAGGGCTGGGACACCGAGTTCGACTGGGGTGTGGCCGCATTCAACTTTGTCAACGAACAGCTGGTCAATTCCGCCGAGGTGGCCCCGACCGCGACGTCGTGGATCGTCCTGAGCACCCTGGTGATGCTCGGTGTGGCGGTCTGGGCGCGGCTGCCGTGGCCGGTGTTGCTGTTCGGTTCGCTGCTCGTCGCCCAGATCGTGCTGTCGAGCGGCCTGATGATGAGCAGACCGCGACTCCTGTTGCCCGCCTTCGTCCTTCTCATCCCGCTCGCGATGGCCCTCGCCCGGGCGCGGCCGGTGGTCGCCGGCCTCGTCGTCGTTCCGATCGTCGTCGGCAGTTCGTGGTTCGGCGCGCACATGCTGACGGTGTTCCCGCACGCGATGTGACCGCGGTTCCGGCGGCTCAGTGCGCGGAGGCCTCGAAACCCGAACAGAGATAACCGATCCCGGCGTCGAGCCGGGCGCGCGGGTCCAACAGGTGTGTGGCGTCGGGGCGTCCGGCGAGACGGGCGAGGTGTTCGGGCACCGCGGCGTCGGACCGTCCGGCGATCACGTCGGAGAGCCGGACCGACGACGCCTCGGAGTCACCTTGGACCTGATCGTCGATGAGCTTGTCGCCGACGGCCATCAGCGCGACGCCGTGGACGAAGCTCCACACCGTCAGCGCCATGTCGGTGGCACGTTCGATGCCGACACCGAGTTCCAGGAAACCCGCGGACAGCCAGTCGAGACATTCCAGCGAGGCCTCGCCGTAACTGAGCCGAGGTGACGAATAGGCCAGCACCACCCAGGGGTGACGCCGGTACAGCTCCCAGTCGACGTCGACGGCGATCCGGACCCGCTCCTGCCACGACGGCGCGTCCTCGTAGGGGTAGGGATAGCGCTGCGTGACCTCTTCGGACATCGCCAGCAGGAGGGCCTCCTTGTCGGCGACGTGCCGGTACAGCGACATCGCCCCGACCCCGAGCTCGTCGGCGACCCGCCGCATCGAGAGACCGTTCAGTCCCCGGGCGTCGGCGATCCGGATAGCGGCGTCGACGATGACCGCCGGCGACAACTTGGTCGTGCCAGATGTCACCTGCTCGCCCCTCCTGGTCCTCCGCGGGAATAAACGGATTGCGTACAGCGTACTCACCTGGCGTACGCTTGCCCGCGTACACCGTACGCGCCCTCGCTGGACGAGCAGATGAGGACCGCTGCGACGAACCCTGTCGAAACCCCATCTGCGAAACCATCGAGGAGCACATCGTGTCCACCCGTCTCGGCCCGTCGGATCGGCAACTTCCGGGTACCGCCGACCGACGAACCTGGCTGGGACTCGCGGTGCTCACGCTGCCCGTGTTCCTGGTGTCGATGGACGTCTCCGTCCTCTATCTCGCGATCCCCTCGATCACCGACGCGCTCGCGCCGTCGGCGGCCCAGCAGCTGTGGATTCTCGACATCTACGGCTTCCTGATCGCCGGCCTGCTGATCACGATGGGCAATCTCGGCGACCGCATCGGACGGCGTCGCATCCTGCTCGCCGGAGCGCGGTGTTCGGCGCGGCGTCGATCCTCGCCGCCTTCGCACCCACGGCCGGAATCCTCATCGCCGCTCGCGCCCTGATGGGTGTCGGCGGGGCGACGCTGATGCCGTCGAGCCTGTCGCTGATCGCCAACATGTTCTCCGACGACCGGGAGCGCGGCCGCGCCATCGGCGTCTGGACGGCAGCCTTCGCCGGTGGCGCCGCGGTCGGCCCGGTTATCGGCGGCGTGCTGCTGCACCACTTCTGGTGGGGCTCGGCCTTCCTCATCAACGTGCCGGTGCTGGCCGCCCTCCTCATCCTCGGCCCCCGACTCATCCCCGAGTACAAGGCACCCTCGACCGCACGGTTCGACGTGCTCGGCGTCGTGCTGTCGATGGCCGGCATCCTGCCCGTCGTCTACGCGGTGAAGACCATCGCGAGCGACGGCGCCGACGCGGGCGTCATCGTCATCGGGCTCGCCGGCCTGGCACTTCTCGCGGGCTTCGTGGTCCAGCAACGCAGCTCCTCGGCGCCACTCCTCGACCTCAAGCTGTTCCGGAACGCCCACTACGTCGGCGCGATCTCGGTGGCGCTCGTCGGCATGATGGCCCTCGGCGGGATGTCCTATCTGACCGGTGTCTACCTGCAGTCGGTGATGGGGCATGACGTCCTTGCCGCGGCGGTGGCCGGACTCCCGATGGCGGTCGCGGTGGCGGTGTTCTCGATCGGCGCCTCCCGGATCGCTACGGTGGTCGGCACCCGCGCGGCGTTCCTCGGGTCGATCGTGCTGGCGGCGGCCGGCAACTTCGGCTTGCTCGCGCTGACCACGTCGTCGCCGATCTGGGTGTACCTCGTCTTCACGTTCATCGCCGGTATCGGCTACGGCATCCAGTTCAGCCTGGTGTCGGTCGTCGTCGTGGGCGCGGTCCCACCGGAGCGGTCGGGCTCGGCGTCGGGGATCTCGGAAACCAGCTTCGAACTCGGCAACGCGCTCGGACTCGCCCTGTTCGGTTCGCTTGCCACGCTGGTGTTCCGCGGACATCGCGACGGCTGGTCGTTCGGCGACACACTCGGTGAGACGCTCCATCGCGCCCTCGAGATGGGTACGCAGGGCGACGGACTCGCGACCGCGGCCCGCCAGGCCTACGTCGACGGCATGCACGCGGCGTCGCTCGCGATCGGGATCTCGATGACCGTTCTCGGCATCGGGGTGTTCTTCGCGATGCGCAAGCCGCTGACGCCCTGGACTGCCGATGCCCGGACCGAGACCGACGAACCGCAGGAGGGTTCGCCGCTACCCTCGACCAAGTGCATGAACTGATCGAAGGACGATGGAGCGCGCGGGGTTACGACCCCGCCGTCACCATCTCCGTCGCGGACCTCACGACCATCGTCGACGCCGGGCGGTGGGCACCCACCTGGGGGCGCATGCAACCGGTCCGGTTTCTCGTCGGCCGACGCGGAGACGACACCTTCGACGCCCTCACCGGCGTCCTGACCCGGGGGAACTCGGGCTGGGCGCCGCGGGCGGCCGCGCTGGTCCTGGTGTGCACCACGGATCGTCCCGACGACCCGAAGGAACACACATACGCGGCGGTCGACGTGGGTCTCGCCGTATCGCAGATGATCCTGCAGGCCGAGGCACTCGGCTTCAACGGCCACCCGATGGCCGGCTTCGACGCCGCCGCCGCGACCGCGGCCTTCGACATCCCCGCCGACAAGCGGCCTCTCGTACTCCTGGGGATCGGCGCGCTCGTCGAGGACACCGCGTCGTTGCCCGAGGACATCCGCGACCGCGACGAGCGCCCGCGGACCCGCCTGACGCTCGACGAGGTCGCGTTCGCCGGACGGTGGGGACGGCCCGCGTTCACCGCGCCCGACGCGTGAAACGTCCCCGTCGCGATCGATGATCGCGACGGGGACGTCCTTGTTCTCATGCGGCCGTATACCGATTCGGCCTCAGGGACTTCAGCCGACGAGCTCGGGTTCCTGTTCGGTCCGCTCGGCCTCGGCGCGCATGGCCTTGTCCTTGGTCTCCACGATCAGGATCGTGCAGACCACACTGATCGCGGACAGGCCGGCGAGCAGGACACCCACCCAGATCGCACCGGGTCCGGCGATCAGCGGGGCGGCGATCAGCGGCGGGATGGCTCCGCCGAAGATCCCGGCGAGGTTGTAGCCCATGCCGGCACCGGTGTAGCGGTAGCGCGCCTCGAACAGTTCGGGGAGCAGCGCACCCGCCGGGCCGTAGGCGATGCCGAAGATCAGCAGGGTTCCGATCAGGCCGACGACGAAGGCGAAGCCGCCGCCGATCTCGAGGATCGGGAACAGGACCAGCGCCCACGGGATGGCGATGATGCACGAGGTCAGGATGACCCGACGTCGACCGACCCGGTCGGACCACATCGCCGACGCCGCGGTCGACAGGCCGAAGACGATCGCGGCGATCATGCCCGCGCTCAGCACGAACGTGCGGGACAGGTCGAGGCTCTTGGTGCCGTAGTTCGTGAGGAAGGCCGTGCCCATGTAGAAGAGGGAGAACAGGCTCGCCAGCGCACCGCCGGCGATGAGGATCTCTTTCCACTGGTATCGGAAGGCATCCATGAAGGGCAGGGCGGGCCCGTCCGCGGCCTCGGACTCAAGTGCCTTGCGGCGCTGGGCTTCCTGGAAGACCGGGGTCTCCGCGACGGCGAGCCGCACCCAGAGGCCGACGGCGACGAGAGCGAACGACAGGATGAAGGGGATGCGCCAGCCGTAGTCGAGGAAGGCCGAGCTCGTCTCGCCGAGGGTCAGCGTGGCGATGAGGAAGGTCAGACTCGACAGGAAGAATGCGAACGCCGGTCCGAGCTGCGGGAACATCGCGTACAGACCACGTTTTCCGGGAGGTGCGTATTCGGCCGTGAGCAGCGTCGCGCCGGCCCATTCACCGCCCACCGCGAAGCCCTGCAGGAATCGCAGTACGACGAGGGCGATGGGAGCCGCGATCCCGATGCCCGATTCGGCGATGCCGAAGACTCCGGTCTCGTACCCCGGGAGGAGTCCGATCGCCACGGTCGCGACGCCCATGATCAGCAGCGTCCACACAAGCGTCCGCTTGCGGCCGATCCGGTCACCGAAGTGCCCGAACAGCATGGCGCCGACCGGGCGTGCGAAGAACGCCACGGCGAAGGTCGCAAAGGATGCGATCGTGCCGGTCACCTCGTCGGCTGCCGGGAAGAACACCGTCGGGAACACCAGCGCGGCCGCGGTGCCGTAGATGAAGAAGTCGTAGAACTCGATGGTCGTGCCGATCGAGCTGGCGGCCGCGACGCGTCGGAGGCTGGTGGGCTTCGCGTCGGGCGGCGTCTGGGGGTCGGGCGGTAAGTCAGCGCGAGGCGGATCGGCGGGGATCGTGGTCACTGGCGTCGTCCTTCTGTGCAGGCGGCCGCGTCGCGGTTGAGCGGCTCTGTCGAAGACCGGGCGCGAAGCCCGTACACCCCTCCGGGCGCGGGAATGAGTTCGGTCACTCGTGGCTCCTGGTGAGATGCATGTCATAGCTTCACCGGGCCCGCCCCTGCACGGCACCCCCCGAAGAGGGGGCGCGGAGGGGTCAGTTCACGATGGCTGTCGCCTCGATCTCGACCAGCACCTCCGGTTCGTACAGCGCCTGCACGCCGATCAGCGTGGCCGGCGGCATCGGCGTGGGCAGTCCCACCTCGTCTGCCACGGCTCCGATCCCGGCCATGAAGTCCCCGATCTTCGCCGGTTCCCAGTCGGTCACGTACACCGTCAGACGCACGACGTCGCCGAAATCCGCGCCTGCGCCGCGCAAGCCGCGGGCGACGTTCCGCAGCGTCTGGGCGACCTGTCCGGCGAGGTCGGCCGGGATCGGCGATCCGTCACCGGTGTGAGCCACCTGTCCGGCGAGGTACACGTGTCGGGTGCCGGTTCCCACCGCAACGTGGTGGTACGGGGCGTTCGGCAGCATGCCTTCGGGGCTGGAGAGCGTGACGGACATGTGTTCCTCCTGGTCTTTGTAGGTATCGCATGTATACTTGGTTCCGTTCGGTTACTTCAACGAAACCAGGTCTCATGCCCGATACCCCTGCAGCCGCACCGCCCTCGCCGAGAGGCGAACACGAACTGAGGATCGACGCCGCGTCCCGGGAGTTGCTGGGTCAGGTCCTGGACAAGTGGTCCCTGAGCGTGCTGAACGAACTGTGCGAGGCGCCGTCTCGGTTCAACGAACTGCGCCGCGCCATCCCGGCGGTGTCGCAGAAGTCGCTCACCAGCACGCTGCGCCGCCTCGAGCGAAACGGCATCATCGAACGCCGCATGCTCAGCACACGACCGGTCTCCGTCGAGTACCGGATCACGCCGTTGGGCAAGACCGTTCGCGAACCGATCGACGGACTCCTGGAGTGGGCGTCGACGCATCTGCCGGCCATCGACGCCGCGCGCGAGAGGTTCGACGACGAGGTCCTCGGCCCCGACGAGGACCGCTGACGCGGGCCCCGCCTGCCACCGACCGACGGACCAGGAATAGGCTTCCACCTGCACCTTTGGTCTCGATAGCACTGAGGAGTACAGTCGAGCGCATGCAGCGCGCACTCCTTCTCGGTTGCCGCGGCGGGGTCTGACACGACCGGCCCTCCGTCGCGGGGCCCAATCACGCGCCGGTCACTTTCCTTCCAGACACGGAGAATGACCACTCATGGCACCAGCAGACACCTTCACCTCCGGCGCCAGCCGAATCGTCGAGCCGAACGGCCCGATTCCCGCCGACCAGCCCGTATGGAATCCGCAGCGCAACTCCGCGATGCCGGTTCACCGCTACCGTCAGTTCGCCGACGAGGTCGAGACGATCTCGCTGCCCGACCGCACCTGGCCCGACAAGGTCATCACCAAGGCCCCCCTGTGGTGTGCGGTCGACCTGCGTGACGGCAACCAGGCACTGATCGATCCGATGAGCCCGGCGCGCAAGCGTCGCATGTTCGACCTGCTGGTCCGCATGGGCTACAAGGAGATCGAGGTCGGCTTCCCGTCGGCGAGCCAGACCGACTACGACTTCGTCCGCGAGATCATCGAGGACAACGCGATCCCCGACGACGTCACCATCCAGGTCCTGACGCAGTGTCGCGAGGAACTGATCGAGCGCACCTTCGAGGCCTGCCGCGGTGCCGCGAACGTGATCGTGCACTTCTACAACTCCACCTCGGTGCTGCAGCGCCGGGTGGTCTTCCGTGCCGACAAGCCGGCCATCGTCAAGATCGCCACCGACGCCGCCCACAAGGTGCTCGAGGTGGAGAAGAACTACCCCGACACCAACTGGCGCTACGAGTACTCGCCGGAGTCCTACACGGGCACCGAGCTGAGCTTCGCCAAGGAGGTCGTCGACGCGGTCACCGAGATCATCGCTCCCACCCCCGAGAAGCCGATGATCGTCAACCTGCCCGCGACCGTCGAGATGGCCACGCCGAACGTCTACGCGGACTCGATCGAGTGGATGCACCGCAACCTGGCCCGCCGCGACTCGATCATCCTGAGCCTGCACCCGCACAACGACCGCGGAACCGGTGTCGCCGCAGCCGAACTGGGCTTCCAGGCCGGTGCCGACCGCATCGAGGGCTGTCTGTTCGGCAACGGTGAGCGCACCGGCAATGTCTGCCTGGTGACCCTGGGCATGAACATGTTCAGCCGCGGCGTCGACCCGCAGATCAGCTTCTCCGACATCGACGAGATCCGTCGCACCGTCGAGTACTGCAACCAGCTGAACGTCCCCGAGCGTCACCCGTACGGCGGCGACCTGGTCTTCACCGCCTTCTCCGGCAGCCATCAGGACGCCATCAACAAGGGCCTGGACCAGATGAAGTACGACGCCGACGACGCCGACTCCGACGTCGACGACATCGTCTGGGCCGTACCGTATCTGCCGATCGACCCGAAGGACGTCGGCCGCAGCTACGAGGCCGTCATCCGCGTGAACAGCCAGTCCGGCAAGGGCGGCGTCGCCTACATCATGAAGGCCGACCACGGCATGAACCTGCCGCGTCGTCTGCAGATCGAGTTCAGCCGCGAGATCCAGAAGATCACCGACGGCGAGGGCGGCGAGGTCAATCCCAAGGAGATGTGGGATGTGTTCGCCCAGAACTACCTGCACCCGGTCTGGCCGCTGGAGCGCATCCGCCAGAAGGTCGACGCGGCCGAGGTCGACGGCGGCGAGGACCACATCACCGCCGTGGTGAAGATCGAGGGCAACGAGCGGGAGATCACCGGCTCGGGCAACGGTCCGCTGGCCGCCTTCGTCGACGCCCTGGGCACCGTCGGCTACGACGTCCGCGTCCTGGACTACAGCGAGCACGCCCTGACCGCGGGCGGCGACGCCAGCGCGGCGGCGTACGTGGAGACCGAGGTCAACGGCGAGACCGTTTGGGGTGTTGGCGTGGCGTCGTCGATCACCACCGCGAGCCTGCGTGCCGTGGTCTCCGCGGTCAACCGCGCCTACCGCGTCACCTCGACCCCCGCTGCCGAGGACGAAGCCGCACCGCGCACCTGGGCTCCGTAGAGACCCTCGCGTAGCCGAGAACCGAGTACATCTCTGGCCGCTGGGCCGGGACCACGTCGACGGGTGATCCTCGTCCGGGGTCCCGGCCCTTTGCGCACCTTTGAGCCGGCGGACCCTCGAAGACGGCACACGCCGATATCCCTCGCTTCAGGATTTTGTATACGGTTGCGACATGGTAGCCACGACAACCCGCGAGTTGTATCTGGAGACCGGCCTCGCCGTACTCGCCGATTCCGGATACAGCGCGTTGAAGCTGTCCGAGGTGTGCAACCGACTCGGGGTCACCAGCGGCTCGTTTTATCACTTCTTCAAGAACTGGTCGGACTACACCACCCAGCTGATCGACCACTGGCTCGACTCGCGCACCCAGGTGGAGGTCGCGGCCGTCCAGGCCGAACCCGATCCGCTGCGCCGGATGATCGAGCTCATCGAGTTCGCGGTGTCCCTCCCCCACGAGGCGGAGGCCGCGATCCGCACGTGGGCGGCGATGAACCCGGACGTCCGCGAGGTCCAGCAGGCCGCCGACCGGTCGCGCTACGACGTGGTCTTCGACATCGCGATGGAGTTGCTCGACGACCGGGTCGCCGCCCATCGGTATTCGAGCTGGGCCAACTTCGTCCTCACCGGATACGAACAGACCACTCTCCCCGAGGACCGTGAGGCCCTGCGGTGGGCGGCCGAGCAGTTCATCGAGTCCCTGGCGGGTGCGGCCCGGCAACGGCGTGACGGCCAGATCGTGACGACGGATGGGCGCCCCCAGGCACCGGTGGTTGCCCGCGACTGACCTGCCGGTACCGGCGCCCCATGCCCCTCGTGCGGGAACAAAACGGACCGTGGTTTCATTTACCGATCATGAAGAAGATCGGTTTCCTGTCGTTCGGTCACTGGTCGGAGTCGCCCGGATCGCAGGTCCGCACGGCCGCCGACACGTTGCTGCAGTCGATCGACCTCGCCGTGGCCGCCGAGGAACTGGGCGCCGACGGCGCGTACTTCCGGGTGCACCACTTCGCGCGCCAGTTGGCGTCGCCGTTTCCGTTGCTGTCGGCGGTCGGCGCCAAGACCAGCCGGATCGAGATCGGCACCGGCGTCATCGACATGCGCTACGAGAACCCGCTGTACATGGCCGAGGACGCAGGAGCCGCCGACCTCATCGCCGGCGGGCGTCTGCAACTCGGCATCAGCCGTGGATCGCCCGAGCAGGTCCTCGAGGGCTACAAGTACTTCGGCTACGTCCCGCCGGAGGGTTCCACCGACGCCGACATGGCCCGCCAGCACACCGAGGTGTTCCTCCGCGTCATCGAGGGCGGCGGCTTCGCCCGCCCCAACCCGCGGCCCATGTTCCCGAACCCGCCCGGACTGCTGCCGATCGAGCCGCAGTCACCCGGCCTCCGCGACCGCATCTGGTGGGGTGCCGGCACCCGTGCCACCGCCGAATGGACTGCGCAACAGGGCATGAACCTGATGTCGTCGACGCTGCTGACCGAGGACACCGGCGTCCCGTTCCATCAGTTGCAGGCCGAGCAGATCCACCGTTTCCGCAAGGCATGGGCCGACGCCGGCCACCCGCACGAACCGCGGGTCTCGGTGAGCCGCAGCATCTTCGCACTCGTCGACGACCGTGACCGGGCCTACTTCGGCCGCGGGGGCGACGAGTCCGACCAGGTGGGCGTCATCGACAACAGCGTCGCGCGGTTCGGTCGCAGTTATGCCGACGAGCCGGACAAGCTCATCGAGCAGCTCCGCGAGGACGAGGCGATCGCCGCGGCGGACACCCTGCTGCTGACCGTGCCCAACCAGCTCGGCGTCGAGTACAACGCACATGTCATCGAGTCGATCCTCACCCACGTCGCGCCCGCGCTCGGCTGGCGCTGACCTGCGCTACGAGGTCAGTTACCCGGTTGGCCGGGCAGACCCGCGCCGAGACCACCGACATCGGTGATGGTCCAGCCGCTGGCCTTGTCGAGCGTGATCGTGTAGCTCGCGGTCGCGGTCACGCCGTCCGGGGTCTGGCGGCTCTTGGAGTCCATGTCGACGAAAACGCGGACCACGTACTGGTTTTCGTCCGAGTGGGCGACTGTCGCGGCGAGCTTCTCCGCGGTGGAGACGTACTGCATCTGGGTGAGCAGCGGCGCGACGACGTCGACGGCGGTGGTCATCTTCTCCTTGAGCTGCTGGGTCACGCCGGTCTCGAGCGCCTTCCGCCACGCGTCGATGTTCTGGTAGTCGACCTTCGACACGTTGAGCGCGTAGTCACCCGCGACCTTCTCGGCCTCCGCCTCGGTCGCGATCTTGGCTTTGACTGCCGAGAGCTCGTCGGCGGAACCATCTGTCGCCCAGACGCTTCCGAATCCCGCCGCGAGTACGACAGCGATCGCAGCGACCGCCGATACCGCGATGAGCGGACCACGTGACGCCGGAGCGGCGGACTTTCTGCCCGACTTGTTCTTTCCGCTCTTCTTCTTGCGGTCCTTGGCAGAAGCGCTCTTGTTCTTGCCGGACTTGGACTTCGCGCCCTTGTCCTTCTTGACCTTGGGAGCGTCGGCGTCGACCTCTACCGACTTCGCCTCGTCGAGGGCCACCGCCGACGATGAATCGACGGCGGACGCGTCTTCGGCGTGATCGGCACCTGCGGCGGTGTCGTCGTGCTGGCTCATCGGTACTCCTTGTACTGCTCGGGGTTTGCGGATCAGGATCCAGGCGCGGTCAGTGTGACTCGAAGCCGGTCGCCGGGAAGGGAATGGATGGCATGGTCGAGCAGGTCGGCCAGATCGATCATGCCGACGAGCGGACCGGACGCCTGGGTGATCGGGCGGAGAGCGCCACCGATGGCATCGAGGTCGGGTGAGAGCTTCTCCAACACCTCGACGAGTTGTTGCTGTTCGGCACGCCATGAACCCATGACCTCACGTCCGCGAAGTTTACGAGAGGCGAAGAACAGATACTCATACGAGACGCCCAGCGATTCACCGAACTTGTCGAGTTGAGGCGGTGCCGAGACCATCGCCTGCTTGAGTTCGTCTGTCTTGGACAGGATGTCGGTCATGTGATCGGTCAGAGCGTCGAGATGCCCCTGCTTCGACGTCAGCGTCATGAGGAGTAGATCCGCGCCACGGCGCACGGCCGGTGTCACCGTCGACTCCACACCCGTGACCGATTGCGAGAAGGTGTCGATCAGACGGGTCACACGTTCGGGGTCAACCTGTTCGAGCATCTCCGAACTGTCACCGAGTAGCTGCGCCACGGAGGTCGGCACCTCCACAGCCTGGGTGAGGTGGGCGTTGTCGGCGAGCCACGGGCCACTGTCGGTGGTCGGCATGAACGCGAACACCGGCTCACCCAGCGACGACAGCTGTTCGACCTTCAGATCCACCTCAACCGGGATGCGAAAGTCCGCATCGTAGGTCAGGCGCAGACGAACACCGCCGGGGCGTCCGGCCACCTCGTCGACCTGTCCGATGTTCACCCCGCGGTACACCACATCGGAACCCTCTGTGAGACCGGAGGAGTCGGTGAGGTCGACGGTGACGCTGATGTGTCTCCGCGTCGGATCGACCGCAAGGACACCGATGACGAGATAGCCGACGCCCAGCACGGTCGTCAGGATCAACGCCAGGGCCGACGCCCACTTCGGGATACGACTCATCGGACCGCTCCCACCATCTTCAGCAGCATGAACGCGTTGGCGCTCACGTCCTGGTTCGTGAAGCTGACGCGCTTGACGTTGACATTCGGCCCCAGGAGGAAAGGAACCAGCTTGTTCTTGGTCAGCGAGACCGCGGTCGCCGCATTGCCGTTGAGCTGTTTGGCACTCGGAGATGGTTCACGGATCAGCGGGGCAAGCTGTTCCAGGTTCGCCCGCACATGGGGCAGGCGCGGGATCAGCCACTCGAGACCGGTCGTCAGCGTGTTGACGTCGATGACCACGTTGAGCACTGCGGTCATGAACCCCGGAACCCGTTCCAGACGGCTTCGGGCCTGATCGGAGAACATGAATCCCAGATCCGCACGCATGGCGTCGAGACGGCCGGTCAGTCCCGCGGTCGCCTTCAGCGCACGATCGAGATCGTCCACGTTGTCGGCGACCTCCCCCATCGAGGCGGCTCCGAACTCGGCCATCCCCCGGAGCTCGGCCTCGTCCGCGGGCATGGCCTTGTTCAGTTCGGCGATGGCGTCCTGCAGGCGTGACATGCTGCCCGCATTGACGAAGTCGGCCATGCGGTTCAGCACGTCTTCGATCTGGGGTCCGGGGTCGGTGTCGGCGAGCCGGATGACATCACCGTCGGCAAGGATCTGACTGCCTGTCGCGGCCGGCGGGATCAGGGCGATGTAGATGTCTCCGAGGACCGATGTCTGCCTCAGTTCGGCCCGCGTTCCCGAGAACAACTCGACGTCGTCGCTCACCTCGACGTGCGCGACCGCACTGGCGTCGGTCAGCGTGATCGACCTGAGCGATCCGATCTTGGCACCGTTGCTACGCACCTCGGCACCCGCCGGAAGACTGAGCAGCGACGAGAATTCGAGGTCCAACCGGTACGTCGGTCCACCGACTCCGGTTCCCGGCATGGCGTAGCTACTGGGATTGAACGAGCATCCGACGCAAAGGATCACAGACGCAATCAGGAGACCGAGCCAGCCGCTGAGTCGTCGTGTGGCGAGGCGGGTGGGTGTCATCGTCGACCTCCCAGGTCGGTCAGCAACAGCTGCGGCAGCGGAACGGTGAGCATCTGCGAAGAGGTCACCTCGCACCGACTGCCTGGAATCCGATTGAGCAGAGCGCACATTCGCCCGGCATCCGAACTCGCCACCTGGGCCCGTGGAGCCTCATAGTCGACTCCCATTCCACGGCCCGGCGCCTCGATCATCGTGTGCAGCATCTTCAGGATGCCGGGAATCCGTCCGAGCAGTTCGGAGGATTCCTCGGTCTGGGTCCGTACCTTGCTGACAATCGGAACCGACGCATTCAGCGCATCCATGATCAACGGGAAGTGCTCGTTGAACAACCGGTCCAGCGGGTCCAGCGCAGCCGCGAGTTTGCCGACGATGGTCTTGACCAGCCCCAGCATGTACTCGATGAGGGACAGACCGGGACCGAATGTCTTGATGGTCGTCGAGATGTTCTGCCAGTCCGCCGCAACGAATCTGCTGAGCTCCGCGCTGTTCTCGATGAGGGTCCCGAAATCCCTCATGAACGTATCGGGTGATTCCATCAGTCGTCCGAGCTCGCTCAGCTGATGGTTGATCGCCGGGCCGAGGCCCGCCACCTCCCGGTCCGCGCCCTTCAACAGCGCCTCCAGTGGCGCCTGCCCGGATGCGTCGGCAGTCGTGAGGTCCTTGAAGAAGCGGGAGAAGGAGTTCAGCGCATCGGGGACGCTGATCGGTTCGGCCGTACGGGATTCGGGGATGCAGGTCCCGTCGTGCCCGGGTGCACCGTGATGTGCTTCGCTGTTCACCAGCTCGACGCGCCGGTCGGTCAGGATGGACGAGTTCACGATGGCCGCACCGACGTCTGAGCCGAGCTTCCGGTCGTCGATCTTCATGTCCACCTGGACCTGCGAGCCTCGCGGGGTCACCTTGTCGACGGTGCCGATCTGGATGCCTCGGATGGTGACTGCGGCACCGGGATAGAGACCGAACGAGTCCTGGAATGCGGCGCAGATCGCCTGATCGCGCGCACTGTCGGTACGTGTGAACGCCACACTGCAGACCGCGACCACCGTCATGAGCACGGTGAAGAGCACCAGTCCGCGACGACGCCGCGTCGTCAGCCTTGGTGATGGAACGGTGTTCTGCTCCGGAGTCGTCATCAGCAGGTCCGTCCGGGTACAGGCAGGCACACATCGGGCGGCGGCGTCGTGAGCCCACTCTGGTCGACGAGGGCCTTGCCCTCCGGACCGGCGAGCTCCGCGAGACTCGTGACGGTGGTCCGCAGTTGCGCGGCCATCTGGTCCGTCCACTCCATCATCTGGCGACTGAGGTCGCGGGCTTCGAGGAGCGGCGGGAGCAGCGGTTCGACCTTCTCCTGATACGGGCCAGAGAGGAAATCGAAGATCACGGCGATCAGAGCCGCGGTCGCGTCAGCGAAGATTCGCACCTTCTCTTGGGAGGCGACGGTATTAGGCCCGAGGATCGAGTATGCACGGATGATCTCGGTCAAGAGTTTCTCGTTGTCGCGTACCGCCCCCATGTACTCGTTCGACAGCGACAGCACGTCTTGGATCTGGTTCTTCTGAGCGGCGAACAGTTCGACGATCTTCTGCATGTCCCCCACCGTGTTCCGCACCGCACCGGGCGCAGCGTCGAGTGACCCTGCGGTTGCCGACATCGCATTTCGCAGTGCGCCGGTGTCGATCTGATCGGTGACGTCGACGGCGTCCGCAACGAGATCGTTGACGAGAAACGGCACCTGGGCGCGGTCCTGCGGGATCGGCGCGCGCAGGGGCTTGGCCCCCGACGGCATCATCGCGAGATAGAGACCACCCACCGGCGTCAGCATCCGGACGCTGACCGACGTCGTATCGCCCACAAAGACATCGGATTTCACGGTGAACTCGACGTCGACGTGATCATCTCGCAGCTCGAGGCCCAGGACTTTCCCCACCGGGATACCGGCTACGCGAACGGTGTCGCCGGCCCGAAGATTGCCCGACTCGCTGAGAGTCAGGTGAAAAGTCTGATTTCCCGGCGGTTTCAGGTACAGGATGCTCGTCGTGGCGATGATCACCGCCACGACCACGATGCTGATCACCGCCCACCACATCTGAGAACGAGACGATGCGTCCTCGGCGCCGATGAGGGTCTTGCTGCGCGTATCGCTCATCGGTCCCCCTTGCAGACTGTGAGTTGCCGGCCTGCCATGAGGACGTCGGCGGCTATCGGCATCGCGAACGTACCGTTGCTGCACGATCGAGCCGGGTTGGCGTTCGGGATGAGCTGATTCAGTCCGTCCAGGAGCCCGGGCAACAGGGACAACGATCGAACTGCAGCGGTCGTGTCGGGGATGACCTCGTCGATCCGTCGGGTCAGATCGTCTTCGATGTCAGTTGCGCCGAGTCCCAAAAGGCTGAGCGCCCCGGTGATTCGGGCGATCTCGGCGAGTTCGACCGAGCCTTTGTCCATCAGCGAGATGAACTCTTCCATCCGGGTCGCGATGGGAAGGAAGATCGAGTGGAAGACCTTGAGGACCGCGGAGAGATTAGCCGATCGGCCACCGATCTCGGTCGAGATCGCCTCCAGGTTGCCGACGATGGTCTCCATCACCGCAGCGCGGTCGTTGGCATAGGACGCAAGCACCGAGATGTCCTTGAGCACCGGGGTCATGTCGTCGCTTCCGCCGTCGATGAGTGCGACGAGATTGGTCGCGAGGCGGTTGTAGACCTCCGGATCTGCGGCTGTGAGGAGCGGTCGTAGTCCGTTGAACACCGTTGTGATGTCGAAGGAGTCCGCAGTCTCCGTCACCATCGCGCCGTCGGCGATCACCGGTGCCGAGGCGTCACCGCGGATCACCTCGACATAACGCTGTCCGGCGAGATTCTGGAATCGGATCGCCAGCTTGTCCGATGCACGCAGGCGGTGTTCGTCCTGGATGTGGAATCCGACCTCGGCGCGGGCATCATCGGTCAGTTCGATGCCCGTCACCTTGCCGATCTGCACACCGCGAAGCCGGACATCGGCGTTCTGGGTGAGCCCGAAGACGTCTCCGAAGGTGGCCTGATAGTCGACGGTCTCCCCTTCGACAGGGCGCTGGATGGCCTGCACGATCAGCGCGACGATGACCGCGGCCACCACCCCGAGGATGGCGAGCCGGATCGCCGCTTGGCGCGGGGTTTTCATCGGCCATCTCCAACCGGGTCGAGAGCCGCGAGCGGTTGACCGAAGGCCGGGAAGCCCTTGAGGAGGATCTCGGTGTCGAGGTCCACCCGGTCGCCGCGGGCGTCCAACGCCCCGTCGAGTCCGTCGAGGAGTCGCTCCACCTTCTGCGGGGTCACGCCTTGCATTCCCTGATTGATCGGGATGACGAGATCGAGCATGGCGTCCATCAGCCCCGCCATCGGTGCGAGGGCCCCGACGAGACGGCCGGCAAACGAGAACACCAGATTCGAGACCTCGATGATGGTGCCGTTGGCGAGCTCGACCTGCTCGGAGTCGTCGAGATCCTTCACCGAGGCGAGTGCCTTGAGGATGCCCAGCGACGACGGCATGAAGGCCGCAGTCCCCTCCGAAGCGTTGGCGAGCTTCGGAAGCAGTTCAGCCATGGGAAGATTCATCTTCTTCTGCATGGTCCGTAATACGACGAGTCCAGAGGCCAGCAACGGAGCCGATGCGTCGGTGAGTTCGGCTCCGGCCTCCATCGAGGTGGCAAGGTCGCGGTTGACGACGTCGATCAGCAATCGACCTGAGTCCCGCATGATCGTCGTGATCGTGTCGTCCGACGCACGGTTGCCCAGGTCGAGAACCTGTTGGGACCTCAGCGGCGCGCCTGATCCGGCAGGGACCAGCTCCACCGCGGTCGAGCCGAACACGGTGCCGGAGATGAACCGGACACCCAGTTCGTCGGACAGTTCGCCGAATCGCTCGTCGTCGACGGATAAGGTGATCAGCTGACGACCCGGCCCGTGCGGACGGTGGTCGATGACCTCGCCCACGGTGAGTCCGCGAAGGCGCACCGGAGTGGATTCGCCGACGCCGTCGCCGAGGTCGGTGACCACCAGGGCGAAGCGCACGCCGTCGACAGGGGCAGGAGTGACCTTCTGCCACACCACGACTCCGAGAACCGCGACCAGCGCGATGACCACGAGACCACGGATACGGTATCCGCGGACGCTGGGTTCACGGTGAGAGCTCATCTTCATCACCCCGCGAAATCGATCGACGATTCGAGGCCCCACATCAGCAGGGTGAGGACCATGTCGCACACGGTGATGGCGACGAGGCTCGCGCGGATCGCCCGGCCCGAGGCCACACCGACGCCCTCCGGTCCACCCGACGCATAGAAGCCCTGGTACGCGTGCACGAGGGTGACGACCACCACGAAAACCGCGACCTTGATCAACGAGTACACGAGGTCGACCGGCTGCACGAACATATCGAAGTAGTGCTGGTAGGCGCCGGTCGCCTGTCCCTGCACAGCGGTCACCGTGAGTTTGGTGGTCGCGAAGCCGAGCGCGAGCGCGATCAGGTAGGCGGGGATCACGGTCAGCACCGAGGCGATCACGCGCGTGGACACGACGTACGGCACCGGATCGATCGCCTGCGCCTCGAGGGCGTCGATCTCCTCGGAGATCCGCATCGCGCCGACCTCCGCGGTGATCCGGCATCCGGCCTGCGCGGCGAACCCGACCGCGGCGATCAGCGGCGCCAGCTCACGAGGGTTGGCCAGCGCCGACATCGCTCCGGCGAGCGGCCCTACTCCTAGCATGTCGAGTACCTCGAAGCCGATGATGCCGATCATCGCGCCCGACACCACACCCATCAGCGCGAGAACCGGTGCGACACCGCCGCCGACGATGACGGCGCGGCCGTTGCCCCAGGCGAGATCGGTGAAGATCTCAGTGGTCTGACGGCGGTGCTTGGCCAGCGCATGGCCGACACCGCGCAACGCCATCCACACGAAATGGAACTGGCGACCCAAAGCGTCGACCGGGTCCCAGACGCGATTGATCGAGCGTGTCCAGCCCAACCCGCGGCGCCGGTACAGCGCGGGTTCGTTGATCTCGGTGGTCATGAACTACCCACCACCCCGTCCCCAGCACTTCTTCGCGGTATCACTTGCCCTACCTGTCAGAGGAATCGAATGGGAACGAACATCATGGTCAGCTGGGTCAGCGCGAGGTTGATCACGACGCACGCCAGGATGCCCAGCACCACAGCCGCATTCACGCTGTCGGCAACGCCCTTGGGGCCACCCTTCGCCTCGAGTCCCCGATGGCACGCGATCGCGGCGACCACGAAACCGAAGACCACGGCCTTGCCGAGGCAGATCATCAGGTCGGTGATCGACGCGAAGCTGCCGAACGACAACCAGTACGAGCCCGGCGCGACGCCCTGACCCAGCGCGGCGACGGCGAAGCTGGACAAGATACTCATCAGGATCACGAGCACCGAGAGCGCCGGCGCCACCACGGACATCGCCACGAGCCGCGGCGCGACGAGACGCTGATGAGGGTCGATGCCCATGGTGCGCAGTGCGTCGATCTCGTCGCGGATCGTCCTCGCGCCCAGGTCCGACGCGATGGCGGAGCCACCCGCACCCCCGACGAGGAGGGCGGTGGCCAGAGGCGCGATCTGTTGCATGACGCCCATGCCGCCGACGGCGCCGGCCATCGAATTGGCGCCGACATTGGACGCGACGCTACCGATCTGGACCGCGATCACCACCCCCATCGGGATGGAGATGAGGATCGCCGGCCAGAGCGAGACCGACACGAAGAACCAGCCTTGAACGAGACTCTCGCGCAGGGGGAATCGGCCGGTCGCGATCTCGGCGACGGCGATCGCCGACGACCGCGTCGTCATCCGGATCAGTCGGCCGAACGTGCGGACCGATCCGAGCACGTAGGTGACGGGACCCGAACGCCCCACCCCGATGCTCGCAGTGCTCACGACACCCCCGCCACCCTGCGTTATGACACTCTCTCGGCACGAAATGTGACCGAACGCACGAAGCATAGGGAGCCGTGATTCCTTCGGGCAAACCACATGAGTCACGTGCCGCAACCACTGGCCGCCAAAACTGACCATCGAGTAGGTATGGACGTCCATCCGTTCAAACCGCCTTGGAGACACGGTTTTTCGGCGCCCACGGGCCCTGGCCTGCGGGTTCATCACCAGGCCACGGGCGCCACGTCACCGAAATCCGACATCACGTGTAGTCACATCGAGCCCTTGACTGTGTTCTCTGTCTCATTTCCGCGTGACCGTGGGTTCGGCTCACCGAAACCAGCCAGGTGAGCGCCGCCGACCCCTCCACAGCGCACCCCGGGGCACCCGGCACCCCTCGGCCAAACCGCCGCGCGAACCCGCCACACTCCCCTAACGTCACGAGCACATCCCCCACCCCGAGGAGAACCACCCATGTCCGAAGTGATCGTCGTCGCCACCATCTCGCCCAAGGCCGGCGAGGAACAGGCCGTCCGGGAGGCGGTGCTGGCCGCCATCCCCGAGGTGCACAGCGAGCCCGGCTGCGGCAAGTACGCACTGCACGAAGCCACTGGCGACTCCACCGATCTGGTCATGATCGAGCGCTGGGAATCCTTCGAGGCGCTGGCCACCCACGGCGGCGCACCGGCGCTGACCGAGCTCGGCAAGAAAATCGGGCCGCTGCTGGCCGGCCCGCTCGACGTGAAGACGTTCTCCGCCGTTCCCGCAGGTGACGCCGACAAGGGCGCGATCTGACCCGCTGAACCGACGACGCCCTCGCCCCCGATCCCGACCGGGCGAGGGCGTTCGCATCTTCGCGCCTGTTGATTCAGCGGACAGGTGCGTGCTAGACCTGTATAACGATCGTTAGATAAAGTGATGGGCGCCATGCCGGGTCCGCACTGGTTCGCGACACCACACGGGGAGGAAACCTCTATGCCCGAAGCCGTCATCGTCGACGTCGTCCGCCTTGCATCCGGGAGGGGCAAGCCGGGCGGCGCCCTGTCGGAGACCAAGCCGGTCGAGCTGCTCGCCCACGTGCTGCGTTCACTCGTCGAGCGCAACGACATCGACCCCGCGATCGTCGACGACGTGATCGGCGGCTGCGTCGGCCAGGCCGGCGAGCAGGCTCTCAACATCTCGCGTTCGGCCCTGCTGTCGGCCGGTTTCCCCGAGTCCGTCCCCGCGACGACCGTCGACCGCCAGTGCGGTTCGAGCCAGCAGGCGGCACACTTCGCCGCGCAGGGCATCATCGCCGGCGCGTACGACGTCGTCATCGCCGCCGGTGTCGAGTCGATGAGTCGCGTGCCGATGGGCTTCTCCACCGCAGGCCGCAGCCCGTACGGTCCCAGCATCGCGGCCCGTTACCCCGAAGGGCTTGTCAACCAGGGCATCTCGGCCGAACTGGTCGCCGCCAAGTGGAAATTCGACCGTGCGGAACTCGACGCCTTCGCCGCCCGGTCGCATCAGCGCGCCGCGGCCGCCGCCGCCGACGGCTTCTTCGACCGTGAGGTCCTGCCGATCGATGTGGTCGACGCCGAGGGCAAGACGTTCACCCACAAGGTCGACGAGACCGTGCGCGCCTCCACCACCGCCGACGGCCTCTCCGGCCTGAAGCCGTCGTTCTACAACGAGGCGCTGGCCGAGCGGTTCCCCGAGATCAACTGGCACATCACGCCGGGCAACTCCTCGCCGCTCACCGACGGCGCGTCGGGCGCCCTGATCATGAGCGACACGATGGCGTCGAAGTTGGGACTGACCCCACGCGCCCGCTTCCACTCGTTCTCGGTTGCCGGCGACGACCCGATCTTCATGCTGACCGCGCCGATTCCCGCGACCCACAAGATCCTCGAACGTTCAGGCCTGTCCATCGACGACATCGACGCCTACGAGGTCAACGAGGCGTTCGCGTCGGTGCCGATGGCCTGGGCCCAGGAGTTCGGCGCCGATCCGGCCAAGCTGAACCCGCGCGGTGGCGCCATCTCGCTGGGTCACGCACTCGGCTCCTCCGGCACCCGCCTGCTGAGCACCCTGGTCAACCATCTCGAGGTCACCGGCGGCCGCTACGGTCTCCAGACCATGTGCGAGGGCGCGGGAATGGCCAACGCCACCATCATCGAACGTGTCTGACGCAGCGAAAGCCGCTGCCGGGAAACGGTTCACGGTCGACACCGAGGGACTGGACTGGCGACGGCGCGACAACGTGCCACTGCCGACCACCCTGGACGCGGCGAAGCGCGCCTTCTACGAGCGCGGGTTCCACGGCACCTCGATCCGCGACATCGCGTCGCGCGCCGGGGTTTCACTACCGACGCTCTACTACCACCACGACAACAAACTCGGCATCCTCGTGGAGTTGCTCGAAGCGGCGATGACGTCGGTCCTCGCCTGGGTCGGAGCAGCGATCGAGGAAGGACGTACGCCGAGCGAGAAGCTGTCGAACGCGATCGAGTCCATCGTCCTGCACATGACCAGCGATCTCGAGTTGGCCAGTGTCGCAAGCGAGTTCCGTCATCTCGATCCGGAGGACCCGCGGCGCGAGCCCTACATCGCGATGCGGACCGAGACCGAGAACATGCTCGCCGACGTCATCCAGGCAGGCCTGGACTCGGGCGAGTTCCGATTCGACCAGGACGTCAAGGACGTCCTGCGCTACCTGTTCGGCGCCTGCCAGGCAGTCACCACCTGGTACCGCCCGTCCGGTGCTCGCACACCCGCAGAGGTCGCGGCATCCTACGCCCTGATCGCACTGCGGGTCGTGGGTGCGCAGAGTACGAAGAACGACGACTGACACCACTGTTTCCGGTCCACGAAAGGGAGAAAGTCCATGAAACGCAAGATCTTCGAAGACGAGCACGAGGCCCTGCGGGTAACCGCGCGCAACTTCTTGATCCGCGAGTGCGGTCCGTACAACGAGGAATGGACCAAGGCCGGTCAGGTCGACCGTGAGATCTTCAAGAAGGCCGGCGACGCGGGCCTCCTGGGCTTCAACATCCCGGAGGAGTACGGCGGCGGCGGCGCGATGGACGACTTCCGCTTCAACGCGGTCGTCGTCGAGGAGTTCGCCAAGTTCGACGGCGCTGCACCCGGCATGAGCCTCCAGAACGACGTCGTCGCACCGTACTTCGTGCACCTTGCCAACGACGAGCAGAAGAAGCGTTGGATGCCGGGTATCGCCACCGGTGAGACGATCCTCGCCGTAGCGATGACCGAACCCGGTGCCGGTTCGGACCTCGCCGGCATCAAGACCTCGGCGAAGCTGGAGGGTGATCACTACGTCCTCAACGGCAACAAGACCTTCATCTCGTCGGGTATCAACTCCGACCTCGTGGTGGTCGTGTGCCGCACCAACCCGGACCCCGCGGCCGGCCACAAGGCGTTCTCGCTGCTGGTCGTCGAGCGCGGCATGGAGGGCTTCGAGCGCGGTCGCAAGCTCGACAAGATGGGCCTCAAGGCGCAGGACACCGCCGAGCTGCACTTCAACAACGTGCGCGTCCCGGTCGAGAACCTGCTCGGCCAGGAGGGCATGGGCTTCTACCACCTCATGCAGAACCTCCCGTCCGAGCGTCTGTCGATCGGCATCGGCGCGATCGCCGGCGCACGCGCGATCTTCGAGGAGACCCTGCAGTACACCAAGGACCGCAAGGCATTCGGTCGTCCCATCGGCACCTTCCAGGCGAACCGCTTCACGCTCGCCGAGATGGCCACCGAGCTGGACATCGCCGAGGTCTACATCGACCGCTGCCTCCAGGGTGTGCTCGACGGTGAACTCGACGCCATCGACGCCTCCAAGAACAAGTGGTGGTGCACCGAGCTCGCCAAGCGTGTCATCGACAGCTGCCTGCAGCTGCACGGCGGCTACGGCTACATGAACGAGTACCGCGTGGCCCGCGCCTACACCGATGCCCGCATCCAGACGATCTTCGGTGGCACCACCGAGATCATGAAGGACATCGTCGGCAAGAGCCTGGGCGTCTGATCCTCAGGACACGAACCAGGCCGGTGGCTCACGCGAAATGCGTGGGCCACCGGTCTTTTTCGATCACTGACCGTGGTCGGCGCCCGTGGCCATCAGAAGCTCGACGACCTGCGCAACCGCCGTCCGGGAGCGGGGCCGCGAGAGGGCCTCGTACACGCGTGCCGCGCGAACGCCCTTGAGTTCCAGCCGCTTCACACCCGGGTGACGGACCGCGAACCGCGGCATCAACGCGATCCCGTGGCCGCCGGCGACGAGGGCCTCGATGGTGGTGAAGTCCAGCATGCGTTGGGTGACCCGGGGCGCGACCCCGGTCACCGCCGAGATCGACTGCAGCACATCGTCGACCGGGAATCCGCCCTCGACGCTGATCCAATCGTGTTCGGCGAGCTCGGACACCGCCACCTCGTCGGCATCGGCGAGCGGACTGTCGACGGGGACGATCACGTCGACCGGTTCGCGCATCAGCTCGGCAACCCACACGCGCGACTGGTTGACCGCAGGTGTCCGCTCGTCCCGGTGCGTCACGACGACGTCGAAGTCGGCGAGAGCAGGTGCCGCATCCGGATATCCGACGTCGAGGTGGAAAGCGTGCACCTCGATCCCGGATTCGGCGGCGCGATCGAGGACGGTCGGCAGCAACAGTGTCGAACCCGACGGGAACATCGCGAGCCGTACGCGGGCCCGGCCCGACCGATATGACGCCATCTCCTCCTGGGCCCGTTCGACGGCGGCGATCACCTCGTCGGCGCGCAAGACCAGCGCGCGGCCCGCCTCGGTCAGCCGGATGCGCCGACCGTCGGGTTCGAACAGCGGGACGCCGGCCTCGTCGGCGAGGACCTTCAGTTGCTGTGACACCGCCGACGGCGTCATGTGCATCGCGTCGGCGACCGCACCGATCGACTCACGATCGGCGAACTCACGCAGCAATCGCAGTCGGCGGACCTCCATGGGCCAAAGGTACCGACAAACCGGTCGGGTCCTGCTCAGGTGCGAGGTGAGCCGAGCCGCCGACAAGGAATGTCTCCGCCCCCGAATCGGTTGTGCCGATCATGGCAACACAAGACGTGACCCTGGAAACCTTTCAACCCACCATCGAGGCCGACGGCATCGTGCTTCTCGACTTCTGGGCGAGCTGGTGCGGCCCGTGCCGCATGTTCGGCCCCGTGTTCGAGAAGGCCTCCGAGTCCCACACCGACATCTTCTTCGGCAAGATCGACACCGAGGCCGAGCAGCAGCTCGCCGGTAGCCTCGGCATCCAGTCGATTCCGACGCTGATGGCCTTCCGTGACGGCATCCTCGTGTTCAACCAGCCCGGAGCGCTCCCCGCCGCACAGCTCGAGGAGCTCATCGGCGCGGTCGAGGCTCTCGACATGGACGACGTCCGGGCGAAGGTCGCCGCAGCACAGCAGTGACCCACGATGCACGTGGGACGGATTGTTCAGATGATCTGAACAATCCTTCCGCTTAAATTCGATTGTCCTTCATCGCGCCGCCTCGGACGATGGTGGTCATGTCCACTCGTGACCGGTTGCTCGCCCTCTGCGTCGTGTTCTTGTGGGGACTGAACTTCGTCGCGATCCACTTCAGTCTCGAACACTTCCCGCCGTTCTTTCTGGCAGCGCTGCGCTTCGCCGTCATGGCGATCCCGGTCATCCTGTTCGTGCGTTTTCCCAAGGTCCGCCTCAAGTGGTTCCTCGTCTACGTGGCGGGGTTCGGGACCGTGCAGTTCATGTTCCTGTTCCTGGCGATGAGCCTGGGGATGCCGGCCGGACTGGCCTCGCTGGTGTTGCAGACGTCGGCGCCCTTCACCGTGGTTCTCGGCGTGCTGTTCCTGCGTGAACGGATGACGGTCGCACAGGTGGTGGGCCTGATCGTCGCAGTCGGCGGCATGGGCCTGATCGCCGTCGACCGCGCGACCGGCAGCGACATCGGCGTGGCCGCGCTCCTCCCGATCGGCCTCACCATCCTCGGTGGCCTCAGCTGGGCGATCGGCAACATCGGTGGCCGTCTCGCCCAGCCCGACGACTCCTTCCGCATGACCATGTGGATGGCCGTCGTCGCGACTCCGCCGCTCTACCTGGCGAGCCTGATCATCGAGGGACCGTCCGCCGGCTTCGACGCGCTGATGACGATCGGCACGGAGACCGGCCTGCGCGCCCTCGGCGGACTCGTGTACCTGGCCGCCCTGGGAACCCTCGTCGGCGCGGGCCTGTGGACTGTGCTCCTGAGCCGCAACGACGCGAGCCGGGTGTCGCCGATGTCGCTGCTGGTGCCCGTCGTGGGGATCAGCGCGTCGTTCGCCTTCCTCGGCGAGGTCCCGACCGTCGGTGAGATCGTCGGTGCGGTGATCGTCGTCGGCGGCTGCGCGGTCGGCGTGATGGCCCGGCCGCGGTCGCGCAGACGTCAGCGGGTTGCGGCCGAGGCCGCATCCACGAAGCCGCCGACCACGACTACAGCCACCACGAGCACGGCGACCACGAACACGGACTCGGCGGCCGACGTCGACCTGGCGTGCGCGGCGACTGCAGCCCGCGACCGCTAGCCGGCAATCGACCCCTGGTCAGCGCGGGGCGACTCGTCGAGGGCTCGCCGGACCTCGGCGCACATCCGGTCCACCGCCGCGCGGGCGCCGGAGCTGATCAGGGTCATGTTGATGAAGCCGTGGATCAGCGATCCCTCTCGGCGCAGCGTCACGGGTACACCCGCCTCCTCCAGCTTCTTCGCGTAGGCGAGGCCCTCGTCGCGGAGTGGGTCGAACCCGGCGACGATGACGTGTGCCGGCGGAAGGCCGCTGAGGTCGTCGGCGAGCAGCGGCGAACAACGCGGGTCCTTGCGTTGTGCGACATCCGGCACGTAGCGGTCGTTGAACCAGTGGATTCCGTCCAGGGTCAGGAAGTACCCGTTCGCGAACTCACGACGCGAGGGGGTCTCCGCGGTGGCGTCGGTGACCGGGTAGATGAGCAGCTGGAAGACCGGTGTGACCGGCTCGTCGCGGACGAGTCGGGAGACCACGGTCGCGAGGTTTCCGCCCGCGCTGTCCCCGGAGACGACGATCCGCGCGGGATCGAGACCCCACCGCGGTGCCGTGTCCACGGCGAAATGCCAGGCCGCGACGGCGTCGTCGACTCCGGCAGGGAACGGATTCTCGGGTGCGAGCCGGTACTCGACCGACAGCACGTCGAGTCCGGTGCCGTGCGCGAGCCGACGCACGAAGGTGTCGTGGCTGATCCGGCTGCCGGTGACGAACCCACCGCCGTGGAAGTAGACGACGAGCCCGTCCGACTCGGTCGACGAGCGGTAGCGCGTGGCCGGGATCGGACCGGCCGGACCGTCGATGACCAGGTCTTCCTCGACGGCCATCGGCGGCAGTTTCTCGGCCATCGCGGCGCCGAGCTCATCCGTACTGGCGCGCGACTGGTGGACCTCACCCGCGAACGGATTCGACCCCGGGACGTGCTCGGTGGACCAGCCGACCGCGACGAATTCCGGTGCCACCCGCTCACCATCGGAGTTGACGGGCGCACGCCGGCCGAGAACCGCCATCGCGGCGTCGGGAATCCTCGCCGCGGCGAGTAGCACGCCACGTTGGATTCGTGCGGGCAGGGACAGGCGGAGATAAGTGTCGCGGCTCACAGTCGCCGAGCCTACTTGCTGGTCGCCTGTCGGCACGAGCAACCCGGGCATCCGCCCTGTGGAACACTCGTGGCCATGCCCGACCGTCCATCGTCTGCCGGATCCGCATCTCGCCCGAGCACCCGTGTGCCCGCCCGCACCTCGGTCGCGCTGGCCGCGGCCGCAGCGGCTCGCTGGGCATCGCGCACCGCGGGCCGCGGCAAGGGTTCGATGATCGGCGGCCTCGTCGCCGCCAAGATCGATCCCGACATCATGCGTCGTCTCGCCGCCGGCAAACGCTCCGCGATCATCACCGGCACCAACGGCAAGTCGACGACCACCCGGATGACCGCCGCCGCGATGGCCGAGCTCGGCGAGGTCGCCACGCAGGCCGACGGCGCCAACATGGACGCCGGCATCATCGCGACCCTCACCCTCAGCCGCACCGCGCCACTGTGCGCGCTGGAGGTCGACGAACTCCACGTACCGCACGTCAGCGACGCGGTCGATCCCGAGGTGCTGGTCCTGCTGAACCTGTCGCGCGACCAGCTCGACCGGGTCGGCGAGATCAACCTGATCGAGCGCAGGCTTCGCGAGGGCATCGCCCGTCACCCGTCGACCACCGTGGTCGCGAACTGCGACGACGTCCTGGTCACCTCGGCCGCCTTCGACGCGCCCGACGTGGTGTGGGTGGCCGCGGGCGCCGGCTGGGTCGGCGACTCGGTGAGCTGTCCCCGCACCGGCGAACCGATCGTGCGGTCCGGCGACGGTTGGCAGTCGACCGGAGACGAGAACTTCCGTCGACCCACGCCCGACTGGTGGTTCGACGACGAGAACATCTACGGCCCCGGCGGCTTCTCCGCTCCCCTGACCCTGGCCGTCCCCGGCCGGGCCAACCGCGGTAACGCAACGCAGGCGGTGGCCGCCGCCGTCGCGATGGGCGCGGACCCGGGCAAAGCCGTCGCCGCGGTCGGGACGGTCGGCGAGGTCGCCGGTCGTTACGGCGTCCACCAGGTCGGGAACCACTCCGTCCGTACGCTTCTCGCGAAGAACCCGGCCGGCTGGCAGGAGGCCCTGTCGATGATCGACCAGGACGCCGACGGCCTGGTCATCGCGGTCAACGGACAGGTTCCCGATGGCGAGGACCTCTCCTGGCTGTGGGACGTGCGATTCGAGGCCTTCGAGACGATGCAGGTGGTCGCCGCCGGCGAGCGGGCCGCCGACCTGTCGGTGCGCCTGCTCTACGCGGGCGCCGAGCACACCACCATCCCAGACCCGATGGCGGCGATCGCCTCGTGTCCGCCGGGACGCGTCGAGGTGCTCGCCAACTACACCGCCTTCCGCGATCTGGGTATCGCCATGGAACGCGCGGCACGTGCACGAAAGGCCGAACAGTGAGCGAGTCGACGCTGCGGATCGGGCTGGTCCTGCCCGACGTCATGGGCACCTACGGCGACGGCGGCAACGCCCTCGTCCTCAAGCGTCGCGCCATCATGCGCGGAATCGACGCCGAGGTCGTGCACATCACGCTCGACGACCCGGTACCGGACTCCCTCGACGTCTACACCCTCGGTGGCGCCGAGGACTACGCCCAGCGTCTGGCCACCCGACACCTGACCCGCTACCCCGGCCTGCAGCAGGCCGCGGCGGCGGGACGCCCGGTCCTCGCGATCTGCGCGGCCATCCAGGTGCTCGGCCACTGGTACGAGACCTCGGCCGGTGAACGGGTCGACGGCATCTCGCTGTTCGACCTGACCACCGCACCGCAGGAGAAGCGCAGCATCGGCGAACTGGTCACCGAACCGACGCTCGCCGCGCTCACGCAGCCGCTCACCGGCTTCGAGAACCACCGCGGCGGAACAACGTTGGGCTCCGATGCCAAGCCGCTCGGACGTGTGAAGCACGGCGTCGGCAACGGCGTCGGCGACGGCACCGAGGGCGTCGTGCAGGGCAGCGCGCTCGGCACCTACATGCACGGTCCGGCGCTGGCTCGCAACCCGGAGCTCGCCGACCACCTACTCGCGACCGCGATGGGCGTCGAATCGCTTGCGCCGCTGGACCTCCCGGAGGTCAGCCGGTTGCGCAAGGAACGCCTCGCCGCCGGCCGGCGGCGGTAGGCACTCACTCCCCCGGCACGATCCCCGCGGACTCCGCCGCGGCTTTCAGCACGTCCACGAGCATCTCGACGGTCAGCCGTCCGGTGAAGGTGTTGTGCTGACTCACGTGGTAGCACCCGAACACCTCGAGGACCGCGTCGCCGCGGGTCAGGATCGTCGACGCGCCGTGCCCGAACTTCGGCGCCGGCCGCGGCACCGTCCAGCCGAGCGCGCCGAACGTGCGCAGCGTCGACTGCCAACCGAAGGCGCCCAGCGTGATCACGGATCGCGCCGTCGGAGCGAGCAATTCGAGCTCACCGTGCAGCCAGTGCGAGCACCGGTCCCGCTCCTCGACCGTCGGCTTGTTCTGCGGCGGAGCGCAGTGCACGGGCGCGGTGATCCGGGTGTCGAACAGTTCCAGCCCGTCGTCCATCGACACCGAGTGCGGCTGACTCACCAGGCCCGCGAGATACATGGCGGAGAACAGGAAGTCACCGGACTGGTCGCCGGTGAACATCCGGCCGGTGCGATTGCCGCCGTGGGCGGCCGGCGCGAGACCCACGATCAGCAACCGCGCATCCGCCGGTCCGATGCCCGGGACCGGCCGTCCCCAGTACTCCTGGTCGGCGAACGCCCGACGCTTCTCACGGGCCACCTGTTCGCGCCACTCGACGAGCCGCGGGCATGCGCGACAGTCGATCAGCAGCGCATCGAGCTCCGCGAGGTCACGGAATCCCGGATCACGAGAGTGCCGTCGGGTGCCCATATCCGACAGTAACCGCGAGCGGCGGTGGAGCGATCAGTCCAGTACGACGCAGCGTTCGCGCGTGCGGTCGACCGCGAACCAGCCGCGTTCGAACTCCTGCCATTGCTGCAGGTGGGCGCGCGACCCCTCGCCGTCCCGTGCGACGGCCCGCTCCAGACGCTCGGCCTCGGTTCCGCCGTCGAGCCACAGGGCGTGGGTCAACCGGTCGGCGATGCGACGCCGCGCCGACGACACCCCTTCGATGATCAGCAGCGGCTGCCACTCGATCCACACCGGCGGCCCGGGCGTCGCGACACCGTCGCGCCACACCCGAGGCCGATAGCGGTAGTCCCATCGCCGGACGAAGGAATGCAGCACATCGGCTTCCAGTTCGGGCCACCAGGCGACCGGGTCGTCCCAGGAGGCGAAGTCGTCGGTGCGCACCAGCGTCACCCCGGCGCCCCGCTCACGCAGTTGCGCGACCAGTAGATCCGCGACCGTCGACTTGCCCGCTCCCGACGGTCCGTCGATGGCGACGATGCCCGAGTCGAGCTGCCCGGCGAGTTCGGCGACCCGCGCACCGATCTCGGGGGCGACGCGGTCGGCCGCCGTCACCGCACCGCCACACCCGCGGACAGACCCGGCGGGAACGTGGTCAGTGGTGCGGTGATCGGCGCCTCCGGGACACGGGTGACCGCGGTCCGCCCGGTCCGCAGGTACTCGGCGATGGCGGCGTCGAGCGGCCGGTTCGCACGGCCCAACTGACCGTGGTCTCCCCCGCCGACGGTGATCAGGTGGCTGTCCATCTGCCGCCGCATGACCAGGCTTCCGCGGTACGGCGTCTGGGGATCGCCGATGCTCTGGATCTGCAACGGCCGTACGGCGAGGCCCCGATTCCGGATCTGGATCGGGCGGGTGACCGGAGCCGCTCCCGCACAGGCCATCCCCGACCGGTAGACGAATCCCGGCGCCTCGAACGGGTCGGCGGTGACGTAGCCGGTGATGAACGCCGGGAGGCTCATCGACGGGTCGGCCGGCACCTGGTTCTCGTTGCACAGGACGATCCCCTGCATGTCCTGTGAGACCGTCGCAGCTTCGAGAACCGTGGGTGGGGGCTCGGCGAACTTCCGGGCGGTACCGGCCGTCATCATCGCGATGACCGGCCAGAGGTTCCGATCGGGCGCAAACGCCCGCGTCAGGATCAGGAGTCCCGAGTTCGCCTGCACCGAACCGGGTGTCAGCAGCGTCGCAACGAAGTTCTCGAACCGTGCACGCGCATCCGCGGTCAGGTCGGTCCCGGCGATGTACTGGTCGGCGACGGCGCGAAGCCCCGGCGGAACGTCCCCGACCCGTGCCGGTGGCGCGACCAGAGACGGCGGGACGCCCGCCTCGGCGCTGACACGGTTGCTCCACTTCCGGTACACGGCAAGCGGAGTGGCACCGAGATGGTAGATGCGATCGTTCCGGGCGATCCAGGCCATCATGGCGTGGACGCGGGCCTTGTAACCGGGGGTCTGCGTATCCAGGAGTGCGTTCCACACGACGCCGGGATCGAAGCCGGAATCGAGGACCATGCGATCCACCCGCTGGGGGAACAGCGTCGCGTAGGTCGCGAAGAGCAACGTCCCGTAGGAGATGCCGTACAGGCTGATCGCGGACTCGCCCAGCGTCCGACGGACCACCTCGATGTCGCGTGCGGTGTTCTCCGTGGTGAGGGTCGACCCGACACCCGGCGTTTGCCGTTCGCACCGATCTCGATTGAGTTTCCCTGCGGCGGTGAAGGTTTCGGGCTCCGATCCGGTGATCGGGTCACACTTGAGCGGAGTGCCCGACACCAGCCCACGCGGCTGCACCGCAACGAGATCCCACTGATCGCGCACCTCGTCCGGCACACGCAACTGGCTGAACATCGCGATCCCGTCGCCGCCGGGGCCTCCCGGGTTGCCCATCAGGACACCGCGGCGCTGCGCCCGATCGCGTGCGGGAACACGGCTCACCAACAGCTCGATGGTGGGCCCGTTCGGCTTGGCGTGATTCAGCGGGACCTCGACCGCGGCACACCGGACGCTCGCCGGCACGCCGTGCACGGCGGGACATGACGTCCATTCCAGCTCGGGCACCGCAGCCCCGGCGGGAGCCACGACCCGTGCCGTGTCCGCCAGGCCGGCGACGGCGACAGCGGCCACCCCCGCCGCGATCACCCGGACTCGTCGACGCCCCCGCTTCAGCGATATCACTCCCCGACCTTAGCCGGGCTCACGAGGTACGCCCGCGTTCGGTTCCTCAGGCGAGAATCCGGCGCCCGGACAGGGCCCGGCCGAGGGTCAGTTCGTCGGCGAACTCGAGGTCGCCGCCCATCGGCAGACCCGACGCCAGGCGCGTCACCGACAGCCCGGGGAAATCCTTGAGCATGCGCTGCAGGTAGGTGGCGGTGGCCTCGCCCTCGGTGTTGGGGTCGGTCGCGACGATCACCTCGCTGACGTCGACGCCGTCCTCCTGATTGGCGAGCCGACGCAGCAGCTCGCGGATACGGAGTTGGTCGGGCCCGATCCCCGACAACGGATCAAGGGCCCCGCCGAGCACGTGGTAGCGACCGGTGAACTCCTTGGTCCGCTCGATCGCGTGCACATCCTTGGGTTCTTCGACGACGCAGATCTTGGTGGCATCGCGTCGCGCATCCGAGCAGATCCGGCACAGCCGGTTCGCCGACACGTTTCCGCATTCGGCGCAGAACACGACGTCGTCGCGCACGCGTCCGAGCGCGGCGATCAGCCGGTCGATGTCGGACTTCTCCCCCGCGAGCAGATGGAAGGCGATCCGCTGCGCACCCTTGGGACCGAGCCCCGGCTGTTTGGCCAGTTCGTCGATCAGATCCTGGATCGGTCCTTCATACATCGCGTGCCCGGGTTCTCTGGTGTGGTGGGAAGGATCGCGCGGCGGGCGCGATCAGCCGCCGAGCCCGGGGATGCCGCCGCCGAGGCCTCCGGCCAGCGGACCCATCTTCTCGCTCGTGAGCTGCTCACGCTTCTGCGACAGGTCGGCGAGCGCGCCGAGCAGCAGATCCTGCAGGGTCTCCACATCCTCGGGGTCGACGACCTTGGGGTCGATGGACACCGCGGTCACCTCGCCGGTGCCGTTGCCGGTCACGGTGACCAGGCCGTTGCCCGCGCTCCCGACGATCTCCGCCGCGGCGATCTCGTTCTGTGCCGACAGGAGCTTCTCCTGCATCTGCTGCGCCTGGGCCAGCAGACCCGCCATCGGGTTCTCGCCGCCCTGGCCGCCGCCGAACAATGCGCTGGGATCGAATGGTTGCGTCACGCCGTCCAGGGTAGCCCCCGGGTCAGCGCAACAATCGATCGACATGCGCGGCGATGTCGTCGACGCTCACCTCGTCGACCGGGCTGATCTCGAAGGACAGCACCTCGTCGCCGAACAGATGACCGGCTCGTCGTGTGAGAGAGAACTCGAAACGGTCCTCGACCCGCCGCCACTCGACGATCCCGCCGTAGATGGGCGCACTCGCCCCGGTGGTGACGCAGTGTTCGTCGGCCCGGGGGCCGCCGGTGAGATCTCGCTGGATCTGGAAACACGCCAGCGACTCGTCGTCGATGAACACGACGGCCTCGCAGCCCAGGTCGGGGTGTCGTTCGTACGACGCGCGGATGGTCACGGTCGCCAGGGTACTTCTGCCGCCCGCCCCGAGGTCAGCCGCCGAAATCCACCAGGGGCGGCATTTCAGGACACCACCGAGCGACGGCTCACGAACCGGCGCTCCGTCCCGTCGAGCGGGTCCGTGAACTCGAGGGCGTGTGCGACGAGCCGCAGAGGGGAAGAGAAGTCCCCGTGATCGGCCCGTTCCGCGAGCTCGGGGCGTACGTCGGGATACAGCGGATCGTCGACGATGGGCACACCCAGGGACGACATGTGCAGCCGCAGCTGGTGCGTGCGTCCGGTGTGCGGCACCAGCCGGTAGACGCCGCCACGGTCGGTCTGTTCGACGAGGGTGACGTCGCTGATGGCGTTGACCGGCCCGTCGACGACGCGGGCCCGCAGGTCACCGGCGGTTTTTTCGATCCGGTCGCGCACGGTGACGGTCTCGGTGAGTCTCTCGTCGACCGGCGCCAGCGCGCGGTACTCCTTGCGCGCCAGCCGGGAGGCGAACAGGTCTTGATACGCCGCCCGGACCTCGGGCCGCAGCGTGAAGAGCAGAACACCGGCGGTGAGCCGGTCCAAGCGGTGGGCCGGCGAGATCGTGTCGCTGCCCAGTTCGCGGCGGAGTCGTACCAGCGCGGTCTGCGTCACGTGACGACCCCGCGGCATGGTGGACAGGAAATGCGGCTTGTCCACGACGACGATGTTCTCGTCGCGGTAGAGCACCGGGACGTCGAACGGGATCGGGACCTCGTCGGGCAGGTCGCGGTACAGGTAGAGCGAGACGTTCACCCGCGACGGCGCGTCGAGGTCGACGGGCTGCCCGTCGGCGTCGACGATCTCGCCGGCCGCGGCACGCGCGTGCAACTCCTCGATCCCGAGATCCGCGAGGCTCGGCGACGCCAGCAGTGCCTCGGCGACGGTGCATTCCGGCCCGGACCGCAGCACCACCCGTGTCGAGTCGACGCCGTCCCGGATCGGGAGCGGCGAAGGCCGCGCCCGCCCCCTCCTGCGCGGGGTCAGTTCTCGAGGCGCTTCTTGAGATTGCCGAGCACCTCGGCCTGAATGCGGTTGAGCCCCTTGGGCGCGAAGGTCTTCTCGAAGAAGCCGCCGATGCCACCGGCACCCTTCCAGGTGGTGGTGGTCGTGACGCGCGAACCGCTGCCCGACGGGGCGACCGTGTAGGTCGTCACCATCGTGGAGTTGGCGTCGCGCTCGGTCACGGTGTCCGGGGTCACGCTGACGGTGACCTGGACGTCACGCTGCCGCTTCTCGGTGGCCTGCAGGATCCAGTGCACGACGGTGCCGTCGCCGTTGCCGCCGCTGATGACCTTGTAGTCGCGGTAGTGGGCCGGGAGGATCGCCGGACGCACCTCGGTGTAGTCGGCGAGGGCTCCGATGACGGCGTCCGGGGCGGCGGTGATGTCGATCGACTGCGATGCGGAAACCTGACCCACGATGGAACACTCCTCGGGACGAAACGATTGGCGGGCGAACTGATCAAGTCCTAGGCTAACCGGGTGAGCTCTGGCTTGGAGATGGGGGGACAGGCATTTGACCAGGGGGTGTCCGCCCTACTGGCCAGCTATCGTGCCATCCCCCCGAACGCGACCGTGCGCCTTGCGAAGAAGACGTCGAACCTCTTCCGTAAGCGCGCAGCCAATCCACATCCCGGACTGGACGTCTCCGGACTCGACCGGGTGATCTCGGTCGATCCCGATGCCCGCACCGCCGACGTCGCCGGGATGTGCACCTACGAGAACCTGGTCGCGGCGACCCTGCCCTACGGTCTGGCACCACTGGTGGTCCCGCAACTCAAGACGATCACCCTCGGCGGCGCGGTGACCGGCCTGGGTATCGAGAGCACGTCGTTCCGTTCCGGACTGCCGCATGAGTCGGTGTCGGAGATCGACATCCTGACCGGCGACGGCGAGATCATCACCGCGACGCCCACCAACGAGCACGCCGACCTGTTCTTCGGCTTCCCGAACTCCTATGGCACGCTGGGCTATTCGGTCCGTCTGCGCATCGAGCTCGAACCGGTGAAGCCCTACGTCGCGTTGCGGCACGTGCGATTCACCTCGATCGCCGAGCTGCAGGCGACGATGGAGACGATCGTCACCGAGAAGACCTACGACGGCGAACAGGTCGACTACCTCGACGGAGTCGTGTTCTCCGCCCACGAGTCCTACCTCACGCTCGGACGCCAGACCGACGAGAAAGGCCCGGTCAGCGACTACACCGGGATGGACATCTACTACCGGTCGGTTCAGAACAAGACCACCGACCGTCTCACCATCCACGACTACCTCTGGCGCTGGGACACCGACTGGTTCTGGTGCTCACGGGCGTTCGGGGCACAGAATCCGAAGATCCGCCGCTGGTGGCCGAAGCGCTACCTGCGCAGCAGCTTCTACTGGAAGCTGATCGGACTCGACCAGCGCTGGGACATCGGCGACCGCCTCAACGCCCGCAAGGGCCTCCCGCCGGGCGAACGGGTCGTGCAGGACATCGAGGTGCCGATCGAGCACACCACCGACTACGTCGAATGGTTCCTGGACAACATTCCGATCGAACCGATCTGGCTGTGCCCGCTGCGCCTTCGCGAACCGGCCCTGCCGGGTTCGGATCCGGTGCGCCCGTGGCCGCTCTACCCGCTCGAACCGCAACGCGCCTACGTCAACGTCGGCTTCTGGTCGGCCGTGCCGGTCACCCCGGGCGATCCCGGGCACACCAACAAGATCATCGAACGCAAGGTCGCCGAACTCGACGGCCACAAGTCGCTGTACTCGGAAAGTTTCTACGAGCCGGAAGAGTTCGACGAACTCTACGGCGGAGAGAGTTATCGGCTCCTGAAGAAGCGGTACGACCCCCGCGGCCGCCTTCTGGACCTCTATGCGAAAGCGGTGAAACGCCAATGACGACATTCAAAGACGCACCGATCGGTGCGGACTCCCATTCGGGGAAGATGTCCCTGTCGGAGATCTTCGAGACCCTCCTGGGCGGCAACCTGTCCATCCGGATCTCGGCGTACGACGGCAGCAGCGCAGGCCCGGCCGACGCCCAGTACGGCCTCAACCTGAAGACTCCGCGCGGCACCACCTACCTCGTCACGGCGCCCGGCGATCTCGGTCTGGCCCGCGCCTATATCGCCGGTGACCTCGAACTCATCGGCGCACACCCCGGCGATCCGTACCCCGCGCTGAAGGCGCTCGCGAGCGATCTGGACTTCCACCGTCCGTCGCCGCTGGCCCTGGCACAGATCGCGCGCTCGCTCGGCATCGAACACTTCAAGCCGATCGCCCCGCCGCCGCAGGAGGCCGTACCGCGCTGGCGCCGTTTCGCGGAGGGCCTGCGCCACAGCAAAGCTCGTGACGCCGAGGTCATCCACTACCACTACGACGTCTCGAACACCTTCTACGAGTGGGTCCTCGGCCCGTCGATGACCTACACGTGTGCGGTGTACCCCGACCACGACGCGTCGCTCGAGATCGCCCAGGACAACAAGTACCGCCTCATCTTCGAGAAGCTGCGCCTCAAGCCCGGTGACCGGCTCCTCGACATCGGTTGCGGCTGGGGCGGAATGGTCCGCTACGCCGCCAAGCGCGGGGTGCACGCGATCGGCGCGACGCTGTCGGCCGAGCAGGCGGAGTGGGCCCAGAAGGCCATCGTCGACGAAGGACTCTCGGACTTCGCCGAGGTGCGTCACAGCGACTACCGCGACATCACCGAATCCGGTTTCGACGCGGTCTCGTCGATCGGCCTGACCGAGCACATCGGCGTCGGCAACTACCCGGCCTACTTCGGTTTCATGCGCGACAAGCTGCGACCGGGCGGAATGCTGTTGAACCATTGCATCACCCGGCCCGACAACGCGAGCCGCAGCAAGGCGGGTTCGTTCATCGACCGCTACGTCTTCCCCGACGGGGAGCTCACCGGCTCGGGCAAGATCATCTCCAAGCTCCAGGACATCGGCGGCATGGAAGTGCTCCACGAGGAGAACTTCCGCGAGCACTACGCGATGACCCTGCGCGACTGGAACGCCAACCTCGTCGAGCACTGGGACGAGGCCGTGGCCGAGGTCGGCGAGGGCACCGCCCGCCTGTGGGGCCTGTACATGGCGGGATGCCGGATCGGCTTCGACCGCAACATCATCCAGCTCCATCACGTGCTGGCGACCAAGCTCGACGACCGCGGCGGCCATCAGGTCCCCCTGCGGCCCTGGTGGAACGCCTGAGCCTGCTCGACCAACGAGACCCCGTCGGATGCCCGGCGGGGTCTCGTCGTCGAGGTCCCGGGATTGTTCAGGCCAGGGCGGCTCAGACCAGGGGGACGTCGACGATCGGCCGGCGCACGTCCGCGCCCGGGCCGTCGAAGTGCCACCATTCGCCGGAATAGACGGTCAGTCCTCCGTCGGCCATCGCCTGGCGCAATCGCGCCCGAGCAGCCTGCGCCGGCGCCGAGACCCCCTGTGTCGCATATGCGTTCGCACGCGGGGTAAACGAGTCGAAGTCGGTGCCCATGTCGACGCGACAGAGGTTGCCGATCTTGCGCGGGGCCGGACAGCCCGGACTGCGGACCGCCAGGGTGACGTCGACCGAACGACCGGTCTCATGGCTGGTCGAGTACGGACCCGGGGCTGCGACCCACGCCGGGTCGGGGACCTTCTGGAACATCTTCTGCTGCACCGAATGCGGCCGGTAGCAATCCCAGAACACCAGCGTCTGACCCCCGGCCCGAAGTTTCTGGGCCGCGGTCCTCAGACCCGGCGCCATCGACTCGTGCACCAGACAGCGAGCATCCGGCGGATACAGCCGCTCACCGACGAAGTTGTCGGTCGTCGCGTAGCGCAGATCCAGCACTGCGTCCGCGACGACGCTCTTCACGTCGACGAGGCCGACCGCGCGTGTCTGCCGGTCGACGGAGTGCCTCGGCGTCGGCGACGGCGAGTCGACGGGAGCCGCCTCGGCACATGCCATCGACAACGTCAGCGCCGCAGCCATTGCTGCCGGCGCCGTGGTCAGACGTAGGACCGATCGGATCTGCATCTCTGCGTTCTACCAGCCCTTCGTCTCGACGGTCACTCGATCGGTCGTGCCCCGAGCTCGGACTTGAGAAGTTCGAGCGCGACCTGATCGGGATCGAGACGTTGTTCGGGGGCTCCGGTGCGTGCGTCGGCGACCATCTCGGCCCGCTCCTCGTCGGGGATGTCCTCGTCCGCGCGTGGCGGCTCGGGCTCCTCCGGCTCGGCCACCGGTTCGGGCGGCGGAGGCGCAGCCGCCGACTGGTCACGAGACCGGCTCGGGCGTGAATACGACTGCCGGGGCTTGGCCTGCTGCTTCGCGGACTGTGCGCCACCGGCCGCCGACGACGCGACCGCAGTGCCCGGCGCCTGGTGCACGGTGCGCACGTCGAGCGGTGTGCCGAAGACCTCGGAAAGCGCCTCCCGGATGATCGTCACCGCGTGCGGTGCCGAGAGTCGTCCGACGAGCACCTCGACCGGGTGGCCGATCACCACCGTGGTGCCCTCGAGATCGGCGATGACCGCCGCAGACAACATCGGCTCGAGACTCTTCGACCGCTCCCGCACCGCGGCCCGGATCTCCGGATAGCGTTTGCGGATCGCGTCGGCGTCGAGCCCGCCCGAGGGAGCCGGTTCTGGTTCCGGTTCCGGTTCTGGCTCCGGTTCGGGGCGCTTCGCCCGGACCGGCATCGCGTCGGGCGGCGGGACCGAGTACTCGTCGACCGGCTCGTCCGGCAGCGGGATGTCGTCGGTGTAGGACGGCTGGGCCGGCTCGGCAGCGGGTTCCCGGGCCGGCTCCGGAGCCGGTTCGGCCACCGGTGCCCGCGAGGGCGGTTCCGGTGCCGTCGGGGTGCCGCCGTTCCGGACGCCAGGGCGTACGGGTTCCGAGACCGGGGCCGGCGCGATGTTCTCTGCCTCGGGCTCTGCCCCGGGAAGGTCGAGAGTCGGTGCCGCAGCGTCGACTTCGAGAGCCTCGGCGTCGAGGGTCTCGGTGTCGGGAGTGTCGGCGTCGGCGGCGTCGAGATCCCCGAGATCGAGCGCCTCGGGTTCCAGCAGGGCGTCGGGGTCGGGAAGCGCGTCGGGATCGGGGATGGCGTCGAGCGCGGGCTGCTCGACACCCAGCTCCTCGAGCATGTCCGCGTCGTCGGTCTCGACGGCGGCAACCACGTCCACCGGCGGTGCGGCAGCGACCGGCTCCGCGGCGGGCGGCGCCGGGTCGGGCGGCGCCGGGTCGGGCTCGGAAACCGCAGGTGCAGAGGCGGGTTCGGCCGGCGCCGGTTCGACCGCCGCGGGCTTCACCGCCGGCACAGGCGGTTCGGGCGCGGTGGGTTCCGGAGCGGGCGCGGCGACCGGGGTGTCGGCCTCGGCAACCTCGGCCGCAGTGCGGCGTGCCTCCTCGGCCGCCTTCGCCTCTTCCATCACCTTGCGCTGCGACGGACGCACGAACTTCGGTTCCGGTTCGGGCTCAGCGGGTTTCGCGGGCACCGGGATCGACGTGGTGCCGATTCCCGACTCCAGACGCTCGAGCCGCTGCAGCAGAGCGGCGTCGTCGTTCGACACGCCGGGCAGCAGCATGCGCGCGCACATCACCTCGAGCAGGAGGCGCGGTGACGTGGTTCCGCGCATCTCGCCGAGGGCGTCGTGCACGATCTCGGCGAAGCGCGTCAACGAGGCGGGGCCGAGCGTCTCGATCTGGCTTTGCATGCGTGCGAGCTGATCACCGGGCGCCTCGACCAGGCCGCGGTCGGCGGCATCGGGAACGGCCTGCAGCAGGATCAGGTCGCGGAGCCGTTCGAGGAGATCGACCGCGAAGCGTCGTGGGTCGTGCCCCGCGTCGACGACCTTCTCGACGGCCCCGAACAGAGCCGCGCCGTCGGCCGACGCCAGCGCGTCGACGGCGGTGTCGATGAGTGCGACGTCGGTGACGCCGAGCAGCGCGAGTGCGCGCTCGTAGGCGACGCCCTGGTCGTCGGCGCCGGCGAGGAGCTGATCGAGGATCGACAGCGAGTCACGCGGCGAACCACCACCGGCACGGATGACCAGCGGGTAGACCTCGGGCGCGACGGTCACGCCCTCCCGCTCACAGATCTTCTCCAGCAGCCCGCGCATGACCGGCGGGGCGAGCAGACGGAACGGGTAGTGGTGCGTACGCGAACGGATCGTCGGCAGCACCTTCTCGGGTTCGGTCGTCGCGAACACGAAGATCAGGTGCTCCGGCGGCTCCTCCACGATCTTGAGCAGCGCGTTGAAGCCGGCGTTGGTCACCATGTGCGCCTCGTCGACGATGAACACGCGATAACGCGACTCGGCCGGCGCATAGAACGCGCGGTCGCGCAGCTCGCGGGTGTCGTCGACGCCGCCATGGCTGGCTGCGTCGAGTTCGATGACGTCGAGGTTGCCGGGACCGCCGGGAGCGAGAGCCACGCACGACGTGCAGGTGCCACAGGGACGCGAGGTGGGGCCCTCGACACAGTTCAGCGACCGCGCCAGGATTCGCGCCGACGACGTCTTGCCACACCCGCGCGGACCGGAGAACAGGTACGCGTGGTTGATGCGCCCCGAGTCGAGGGCACGGCTCAACGGATCGGTGACGTGCTCCTGCCCCACGACGTCGGCGAAGGTAGCCGGGCGATAGGTGCGATACAGAGCCACGCGTCGAGAGTACCGGCGACCCGTGACATCGGATGCGCCTGCCTCACACTGCGGGCGACGCCCCCGTCTCGGGTGCTTCACCCATCGACTCACCGGCGGTTCCGACCAGGTCATCGGCCATGTCGTCGGACACGTTCACCCGCTCGGCGTCGGCTCGTGCCGACGGTTCGACGACCCGCGGACTCCCGCCCTCGGCCGGCTCGCCGGCCAGTCCGCCGTCGGCGATGACCGCTGCCGCGACCCCCGGGGCGATGACCGCAGCCGGCTCGGCCGCGGTGGTCGAACGGGAGCCGAAAACCCGCAGGGCGACGACCGTCGCGATCAGGATTCCCACGAACGCGAACAGATAGGGGCTGACGGTGAACCAGTTGAGCCAGGTGACCCGCGTCTTCACGTAGAGCCCGGTGTAGTAGCCATCGGGAACGAGCGCGGGGACGTGCGTCGGCCACGCGAACGCGAGCAACACGAGCGCCGCAACACCCACCGCCGCCAGGCCCCGCTCGAGCTGGGTTCGCCTCAGGTCGAGGGCCAGGTGGACCCCGATCACCACGATCGGCACGAACCAGACCCAGTGGTGCCCCCACGACATCGGCGACACCACGCATGCGGTCATGCCGACGATGCTGATCGCGAGCAGTTCCTGGCCCCTGCGGTGGGCATAGGTGGCGACCGCGAATCCGGCGACGAGCGCGGTCAGTGCCAGGGCTCCCCACAGGAGTGTCGACGGGTGGTCGGTGTCGAGGTGGTTGGCGAGCATTCCGCGGATCGATTGGTTGCCGCGCAGTTGCGCCGAACCGACACGTTCGGACTGGAACAGCTTGCCGGTCCAGTAGGCCCAGGAGTCACGCGGCAGGACGATGAACCCGATCGCGACGGTCATGACGAAGCCGCCGATGACACCGAAGAACGCGCGCCAGTTGCGTTGCACCGCGTAGTAACCGGCGAAGATCAGCGGCGTGAGCTTGATCCCGGCGGCGATGCCGGCGCCCACGCCCTTGGTCCTGCTGGTGTCGGGACGGGTCAGGTCGGCCAGGATGAGGAGCATCAGGAAGACGTTGATCTGGCCGTACCAGATGGTGGTGCGGACGGGCTCGAGCAGCATCGCGACCGCGACGAGCGACATCGCGATGACCCGCAGCGGCCACGTCACCGGCCGGCCGAGACTGCGGAAGCTGAGCATGACGACGAGATAGAGGGCGACCACGATGCCCGCGGTCCACAACCATCGCGCCACGTCGAAGGAGATCAACGCGAGCGGAGTGAAGAGCAACGCCGAGAACGGTGAGTACGTGTAGTCGAGGTCGCCGATCATCTTGACGTCGTAGAGGCTGGCGCCTTCGGTGACCGCTTGAGCACCCTGCCGATAGACGGCCAGGTCGATCTGGTTGTTCAGCAGACCCCAGAACTGGGCTCCCCAGGGCACGACGACATCCTGGAGGACAAGAGCGATGACCCCCACGATGGCGAAACCGGATGCGAGAAGAACCGGCCTGGGCAGATTCACGATTTACAAGAGTGGCATAAGAGTCGGCACATACCGGCTACTCATCGCCGAATGAGAGCTATCTAACGCCGATCCGGCGTTTGACAGCGGCGTGTCGGCGAGACGAGTGGCTCAGCTGCGCTCCGCCAGGAGGGTCTCGGCCGAGGCGAGGAGCACGCACGTCGCGACCCCGTCCATCGCGGCCCGCAGGTCGTCGGTGTTCGGGAAGGTCGGTGCGAGACGGATGTTCCGGTCGTGCGGATCGGTCTTGTACGGGAACGCGGAACCTGCGCCGGTCAGCGCGATTCCGGCTTCCTTCGCCAGTTCGATGGTGCGTCGGGCGGCGCCGTCGACGACGTCGAGACTGATGAAGTACCCACCCTCGGGCTCCGACCACGAGGCGACCTTCGACTCGACCAGCCGGTCTTCGAGGATGTCGAGCACCAGCTTGAACTTCGGCGCCAGGATCTCGCGGTGGCGGGCCATGTGGGCGCGCACGCCGTCGGCGTCGCCGAAGAACTTGAGGTGACGCAGCTGGTTGACCTTGTCCGGGCCGATGGTCTTGAGGCCGAGGTACTTGCTGAACCACGCGAGGTTCTCGTCCGACGACCCGAAGAACGCCACCCCGCCGCCGGCGAAGGTGATCTTCGACGTCGAGCCGAGGACGTACACACGGTTGGGATGACCGGCCTCGGCGGCCATCTCGAGGACGCGCAGCGGCGTCGGTGGGGCCTCCACGAGGGTGTGCACCGCGTAGGCGTTGTCCCAGTAGATGCGGAAGTCGGGTGCCGCGGGCATCTCGAGCAGTCCGCGGGTCACCGCCTCGGAGAAGGTGACGCCGGTCGGGTTGGAGTAGGTGGGTACCGCCCAGAGGCCCTTGATGCTCGGGTCGTTGGCGACGAGTTCGGCGCAGAGGCGCACGTCCGGACCGTCGGGGAGCATCGGCACCGGGATCATCTCGATGCCGAAGCTCTCGGTGATCGCGAAGTGCCGGTCGTATCCGGGCGACGGGCACAGGAACTTGATCTTCTGGCGGCCCCACGGCTCGTCGGAGTCGGCGGTGCCGTGCAGCAGGCCGAAGACGGTGAGATCGTGCATGAGCTCGAGGCTCGAGTTGCCGAACGCGATCAGGTTCGCGGGGTCGACGGCGAGCAGCTCGCCGAAGACCTCGCGCAGCTCGGGCAGGCCGTTGAGGCCGCCGTAGTTGCGGGTGTCGGTGCCTTTGCCGTCGCGGTACTCGTCGCCGGGGAGCGACAGCAGCGCGTTGGAGAGATCGAGCTGCTCGGGAGCGGGCTTGCCGCGGGTGAGGTCGAGCTTCAGACCCAGAGCGGCCAGCTCGTCGTAACGCTTCTTCAGATCCGCCTGGGTGTCTCGTAGTTGGTCGACACTCATCGAGTGGAAATTCAACGTTAGACCTCTCGCGCTCGACGCCGGCGCGAGTGTCCGACGACGCAGACCTGGAAATGGAAATCGGGGATATAGGGGACCCCGCGCACCCGAGAGAGCCCGTTGACCCTTGCTGCCTTCCGGCCCTGGGGGAGTTCACAGGATGCACGCCGCGCGGGATCCGTCGTCCAGTGTAGCGAGGGTTCACAGCCGGGTGACACCGGGTGGTCACCACCCCCGCGACGGCCTCGGTCCGTGCAGGCGAGGCGGGTGATCGTCTCCCGGATACGACGAAGGTCCGGGGTGCGCTCCCTTGCGGGTCGTGCACCACGGACCTTCGGTGGCGGAGGATAGGGGATTCGAACCCCTGAGGGCTGTTAACCCAACCCGCGTTCCAGGCGAGCGCCATAGGCCACTAGGCGAATCCTCCAACGTCGAGATGATAGCCGCCGGGGACTCCCACACCCAAACCCGCTTGCCGGCCGCTCGGTCGGCACTAGGGTCGGGGCATGTCCGATTCCTCCCCCATCGTCGTGATCGGAGCGACCGGCGGACAGGGCGGTGCCGTCCTCGACGCGCTGCTCGACGCCGGTTTCGCGGTGCGCGCCCTCGTCCGCGACGCCGTGTCGTCGAAGGCCGCGGCGCTCGCCGACCGCGGTGTCGAACTCGCCGTCGGCGACATCGTGAGTGGCGTAGGACTCACCGATGCGTTCACCGGCGCGGCGGGAGCCTTCGCGCTGACGACGCCCTTCGAGTCCGGCGTCGACGCAGAGGTCGCCCAGGGCACCGCGCTGATCGAGTCGGCGACCGCGGCCGCGCTCCCCTACCTCGTCTTCTCGTCGGTGGCCTCCGCCGACCGCGACACCGCCGTCCCCCACTTCGACTCCAAGTTCGAGGTCGAGCGGATGCTCGCCGCCACCGACATCCCGCACACGATCGTCGGGCCGGCCTACTTCTACGACAACCTGCTCGCCGGGTCCGACGCGCTCGCCGCCGGCGTCATGCCGATCGCGATGCCTGCGGACCAACCGCTGCAACAACTCTCACGCCGCGATCTCGGCCGGTTTGTCGCGACGCTGTTCCGGAACCCGGGTGCGTACACCGGCGAACGGATCGACATCGCCTCCGACCAGCCGACGCCCCTGGAGATGGCGGAGATCGTCGGCGACGCACTCGGAACGACGGTCAGCGCGGAATCCTATGATCCCGAACGCATCCCGTCGCCCGACATGAGTGCGATGTTCACCTTCCTCGGCGAACGCGGCTACGAGGTCGACATCCCCGAACTGCACCGCCGGTTCCCCGACGTCGGATGGCAGACCTTCGCGGAGTGGGCGGCTGAAGCACTGCGCCGCTGAGGTGCCGCCAAAATCGCCAGTTCCGCCGCGAGGCGCCATTTGCAGCTAGCGCTTGCGCACCGAAGTAGCGCTCCTGCGAGCTGGGCGTCAGTCCTCGATCCGGTTGCCCTTCTCGTCCCAGTGTTCGGCGACCTTCTTGCTGGGTTGTACGCGCGGCGGTTCGCCCGGCATCTTGGGATAGCTGGGCGGGTAGGGCATGTCGCCCAACCCGTTCGCATCGTCTTGCTGGACCATCTCCAGCAGTTTCTCGATGCCGCGCCGGTGATCGGCGATGTCGGTCCACGGATCGCCGCGGCGCTCGAGCAGCTTCGGGACGGTTGCCATCGTGCAGTCGTCGGGATCGACGTCGGCCAGTTCGTCCCACGTCACCGGCGTCGACACCCGACCGATCGCGCTGCGTCGTACGGAGTACGGCGACGCCATCGTGCGGTCGCGGGCGTTCTGGTTGAAGTCGATGAAGATCCGTTCCCCGCGTTCCTCTTTCCACCACGACGTGGTGACCCGATCCGGGTCCCGGCGCTCCAGTTCACGGGCTATCGCGATGACACATCGCCGGGTGGCGATGAAGTCCCACAACGGCTCGATGGGGACGTACACGTGAATTCCTCGGCCACCCGACGTCTTCACGAAGCCCGTGAAGCCGAGTTCCTCGAGAAGCGGTTTCAACCCGTCGATCGCCACGCTCCGAACGTCGTCGAATGTCGTGCCGGGTTGCGGATCGAGGTCGATGCGGAGCTGATCGGGATGGTCGTTGTCCGGGTGCAGGGTCGGCCAGGTGTGGAAGGTGACGGTCCCCAGGTTCGCCGCCCACACCAGATCGGCCGGCACCGTCGGGCGGATGGCGTCCCCGGTTCGCTTGGACGGGAACATGATCGGCGTGGACTGCACGTGCTCGGGACGCTTCTTCGCGATGTGCTTCTGGTAGATCTCCTCCCCCTCCACGCCGTCGGGGAAGCGTTGCAGGAAGGTAGGCCGGTCGCGCGTCGCGCGCATGAGCGGCCCGTCGCCACTGTCGTCGATGCCGAGCGCGAGCGTCCGGTAGTAGCCGACGAGATCCCGCTTGCGGCCGCCGTTCTCGCCGAGCTCGGGGAAATAGATCTTGTCCGGGTTGCTGAGACGGACGGCGACCCCGTCGACGTCGAGTTCTTCTGCGGGAGAACGGGATGCCATGGTCATTCTCCTTCGAGGACGTCGTGCAGGTCGTAGGTGAGCGGAACCTCGAGCTGGCCGTAGCCACAACTCTCGGGATCCCGGTCCGGGCGCCAGCGGAGGAACTTCACGGTGTGGCGGAAGCGCTGGTTCTCCATCTGGTCGTAGGCGAACTCTGCGACCAGTTCGGGGCGGATCGGAATCCACTCCCCCGACTTCTCCGACCGCCATCGGGTGGGCTCGCCCGGTGACGGCTTGTCCGGGTCGAGGCGCATCGGCTCGAACATCTCCTGCAGCTCAACGCGTTTGGCGTCGGAGAACGCGCCCGCGCCCCCGACCATGCGCAACTCGCCGTCGTCGTCGTAGAGACCGAGGAGCATCGAGCCGATCCCCCTGCCCGACTTGTGGATCCGATAACCGAAGATCACGCAGTCCGCGGTCCGCTTGTGTTTGACCTTCAGCATCTCGCGCTTGTTCTCGACGTAGACGCCGTCGACACGCTTGGCGACGACGCCGTCGAGGCCGGCGCCCTCGAAGGCGGAGAACCAGTCCTCGGCGATCGACGCGTCGCTGGTGACGCGGCTGACGTGCATCCGCCGATCCCAGTCGCCGGGTCCGACCGCGCGCAGCAGCGCCTCTCGACGGACCTCGAACGGTTGTCCGTTCACCGCCGTCGATTCCAGTGCGAGTGCGTCGAAACCGATGAAGATCGCCGGCGTCTTCTCGGCGAGCATGTTGACCCTCGACTCGGCGGGATGGATGCGCTGCGCGAGCGAATCCCAGTCGAGCCGGTGGGTGTCGCCGATGAGTGCGGGTACCCCGATCTCGCCGTCGAGAACGACCCTGTCCGGCAGCTCGGCCTTCGCCGCGGCGACGATCTCCGGGAAGTACCTCGCCAGGTCTTTCCCACCGCGGGAGCCGATCGCCACCTCGTCGCCGTCGCGGAAGATCAGCGCGCGGAAACCATCCCACTTGGGTTCGTATGACCAGGCCGTCTCACCGTCGGGCTGCTGCGGCACGGCGGTGACCGCCTTGGCCAGCATCGGGGCTACGGGCGGCATGACCGGAAGATCCATGGCTTCACTGTTCCTCACTTCTCCGGGCGCTGGCAACGATCCGCCCGGGACTCCGGGGTGACCGTGGGGTCTGGCGCAGAGACAGACCATCGGCGAGACCGATTCTCATCGCGGGGCGTCGACGCGACGCGGTAACCTCGACGCGATGTCGACACAGCACGCAGCGGGCCGGTATGCGCCGTCCCCGTCGGGCGACCTCCACGTCGGCAACCTGCGGACGGCTGTGCTGGCCTGGCTGTTCGCCCGCACGACCGACCGCCGGTTCCTGATCCGCATGGAGGATCTCGACCGCGCGGTCGCCGGCGCCGACGCCCGGCAACTCGCCGACCTCGCCTCGCTCGGCATCGACTGGGAAACTCCCGTCGTCCATCAGACCGAACGACGTGACATCTACCGCGGCATCATCGCCCGGCTCCGCGAGGCCGGTCGCACCTTCGACTGCTACTGCACGCGACGCGAGATCCTCGAGGCCCCGTCCGCTCCCCACGCACCGCAGGGCGCCTACCCCGGCACCTGCCGGACACTGACCGACGCCGAACGCGCCCAGAAGATCGCCTCGGGACGGCCACCCGCGATCCGCATCCTGGCCGACACCACCGAGTTCACCGTCACCGACCTGCTCCACGGCACCTTCACCGGCATGGTCGACGACTTCGTGATCCAGCGCAACGACGGCACGCCCGCCTACAACCTGGCCGTCGTCGTCGACGACGCCGCACAGGGAGTCGATCAGGTCGTGCGCGGCGACGACCTGCTGTCGTCGGCTCCACGCCAGGCCTACCTCGCGACGCTGCTCGGTGAGACTCCACCGACCTATGCCCATGTGCCGATGGTGCTCAACCCGGACGGCGTCCGGCTCTCCAAACGCGACGGTGCCGTTACCCTCGCCGACCTTGCGGCCGACGGGGTTCCGGCCGCCACCGTCCTCTCGCACATCGCGCGGTCACTGGACCTCGCAGACCCCGGCGAGACCGTCGACCTCCCCACGCTCGCAAGCCGTTTCGACCCAGACGCCCTGCCCCGGGAGCCCTGGCTGCTGGGCCCAGCGGAGTGGGAATGAGCTGAGGGGCCTACCGCGCCTACACCCCAGGCAGCGGGGTCGTCTTCACGCAGTCGTCGCCAGCAGTCTCTGCAACAGGTCGTTGAGAGTGATCAACCCGATGGCCCGACCGGAGTCGGTGACCAGCGCGAGGTGGGCCCGGCGTTCACGCATGGCGGCGAGCGCCTCGTAGACCGGTTGCCCGGACTCGAACCGCAGCATCGGACGCATGAGGTCGGCGGCTGTCGCGTCCGGCGCCGCGCGCAGGCTGTCGCGCACGTGCACGACGCCGTGCACCGGGCCCCGATCAGCGTCGCGCACCAGCAGCCGCAGATGCCCCGAAATCCGTCCGGCAGTCTGGATCTCGTCGGCACTCGCGGTCGGCAGCACCGCGCCCAGGGTGTCGCTGGGCGTGACGACGTCGCCGAGCGTCAGCGATTCCAGTTCGAGCGCGCTGGTCAGATGCGCGTGATACCGCTCGTCGAGTGTTCCGACCGTCGCCGAGTGCTCGACGAGGTGGCGCAACGCGTCGCTGTCCTGGCCGGTGGCGACCTGGTCCACGGGTTCGACGCCCACGCGCCGCAAACACCAGTTGGCCAGGTGGTTGAGCTGCACGATGATCGGCCGCGTGAGCCACATGAAAGCCCGCATCGGCAGGGCCAGCACGATCGCCGACCGCTCCGGGTGCGCGATCGCCCACGACTTCGGGGCCATCTCGCCGACCACCAGGTGCAGGAAGGTCACGATGATGAGCGCCAGCACGAAGCCGACGATGTCGGCGGACCAGTACGGCAGGCCCCACGTCTCGAACAGCGGCGTGAGCCAGTGATGCACAGCAGGTTTCGTGACCGAACCCAGCGCCAGGGTGCAGACGGTTATGCCGAGCTGCGAACCCGCGAGCAACACCGACAGCTCCGATGCGCTACGCAGGGCCGCACGGGCGCTACTACTCGTTGCGGCCTCGTCCTCGAGCCGATGGCGTCGGGCCGCGATCAGAGCGAACTCGACGGCGACGAAGAAAGCACTCGCCGCGATGAGCGAGACGGTGATCACCCCGATGACCCACGGGTTATCCATTGTCGGCCTCCCGTCCGGTGTCCGATCCTGCTGCGTCGGTGCTCACTTCGGTTCCGAGTGTCATCGACACCAGCGCCGGCACATGCTTCTCGACCTCGAGGACATCGACGCGCACCACGCGGGGTGGCGCCTCGTCGTCGTCGAGGACCGAGGCCGGATCGGGATCGATGGTGATCTCGACGGTCTCCCCGACCTCGGGCAACCCGACGAACTCGGCGATCACCAGTCCGGCGATCGTCTCGTAGTCGCCTTCGGGTAGTTCCCAACCGATCGCACGGGACACCTCGTCGACGTGGGCGTCACCGCGGACACGCCAGCCGCCGGCGGTCTTCTCGATCGCCGCGGAGGTCTCCGGGTCGTGCTCGTCGTCGATCTCGCCCACCAGTTCCTCGGCGATGTCCTCGGCGGTCACGACGCCGGCGAAGCCGCCGTACTCGTCGATGACGATGGCCATCTCCTCGTGTGCGTCAGAGAGGTTCTCCAGCACCTCCGGCAGCGGCAGGGTCGACGGGACGACGACCGCGCGGCGGCAGAGGTCACCCGCGGTGGCCGTCGGGACAGCCTGCGCGGGTTGTTTTTTCAGCGCGTACGACCACTCGAGAAGGTCGTGGAGATGGACCACGCCGAGAACTTCGTCGTCACCGGCGACCGGGTACCGGGTGTGCCCGGTACTCATCAGAGCGAGTACCTCGGAGGCGGGCAGCGACGCGTCCACCTGGTCGGTGTGCGGACGCGGGATCATCGCGTGTTCGGCTGTGCGCGTCGGGAACTCCAGCACGCGGTCGAGCAGCACGGACAGGTCCTCGGGAAGCTCACCGGCATCGCGCGACTCGGCGACGATGTGTTCGAGGTCGCGGACCGACGCGGAGTGTTCGACGTCGTGGACCGGCTCGATCCGCAGTGCGCGCAGCAACAGGTTCGACGCCTTGTCGAACAACGCGATCAGCCAGCCGAACACGGCGAGGTAGATCGCTGTCGACCGGGCGAGCCAGAGCGCGACCGGTTCCGGCCGGGCGATCGCGAGATTCTTGGGGAAGAGTTCGCCGAAGACCATCTGCACGACGGTGGAGAACAGGATCGCGATGACCGTGCCGATCGCGACACCGACACCCACCGGGATGCCGACGTTGCTCAGCAGGTCACCGACCCCGGAACCGATCAGCGGTTCGGCGACGTAACCGACGAGCAGGCCGGTGACGGTGATGCCGAGCTGGGCACCGGACAGCATGAACGAGGTTCGCCGGGTGACGGAGAGGGCGCGCTTCGCTGCGGCGTCACCGGATTCGGCGCGGGCCTTCAGGCGGGAGCGGTCGACCGCCATGAAGCCGAATTCCTGGGCCACGAAGTAGCCGGTGACGGCGGTGATCGCGAGGACGACCAGGATTCCCAGGAAGATTCCGAGAACGGTCAGCATGTCGCCATCCGATCAGCGTCGACGCCTGGGACGTCGGGATGGATCTCGCAGTGGACTGCGTGTCCGGAACGCGGGTCAGGGCCCGGTTCGGGGCAGGGTGCGGACGGGTGTCGTCGGCGTTTTCGGCGCTTAGCGCGTCTCATCGTCTCTCTCGCTGGTACTCGATTACCCCTACAGGGTGCCGAGTGTTCGGGGGTGTACGCAACCTCGTTGCGATGGGGTCACAACGAATCACCGTTCCGCGCGGTTCCGGGACGTGACCCACCACACGGCTTCGGGGACGCGTTCAGTCCCGCGTCGAACCGTAGTAGCGGCGCAGGAACTCGTCCCGGTACTCGACGTACGTGCCGTCCTCGATCGCCTGTCGTGCGCGGTCGACCAGCGTGATGATGAACGACACGTTGTGCAGGGTCGCCAGCGTCGGACCGAGACCCTCCTTCGCCTTGAAAAGGTGATGCAGATAGGCGCGGCTGTACTGCGAGGTGTAGTTCTCGATCTCGGGATCGAGCTGCCGGAAGTCGTTGCGGTACTTCGCGTTCGTGATGTTGTACCGACCGTCGAGCGAGTAGATCGCGCCGTTGCGCGCGACTCGCGTGGGCGACACGCAGTCGAAGGTGTCCACGCCGTTCTCGATGGCGGTGAAGATGTCGTCGGGTTCACTGATGCCCAACAGGTGCTTCGGCGCATCCTCGGGCAGTTCGTCGTTGACCCAGCCGACGATCCGGCCGAGGTTGTGCTTCTCGAGGGCGCCGCCGATGCCGTAGCCGCCGAATCCCTTGCCGCCGGCCTCCCGGTCGGCCTCGCTCAGCGCGACGAGGTCGCGGGACGCCTTGCGTCGCAGATCCTCGTACTGGGCTCCCTGGATCACGCCCCACAACGCCTGCTGGGGCCGGTGTGCCCGTTCGACGCTCAGGCGGTTGTGCTCGGCCAGACACCGGATGGCCCACTGTCGGGTGCGTTCCAGCGAATTCTCTTGATACACCCGGGTGTTCATCAACGTGGTGAGTTCGTCGAAGGCGAAGATGATGTCCGCACCGAGCTGATGCTGGATCTGCATCGACACCTCGGGCGTGAAGCGATGCGCCGAGCCGTCGAGGTGCGACTTGAACGTCACGCCGTCGTCGTCGACGCGGGAGAGCCGTTCCTTGCCGTTCGCGGTGAGCTCGTCGTCGGGGTTGCCGACCTCCATCGCGATGACCTTCTTGAAGCCGGCGCCGAGCGACATGACCTGGAACCCGCCACTGTCGGTGTAGGTCGGGCCCGACCAGTTCATGAAGGCACCGAGTCCGCCGGCCTGATCGATGATCTCGGGGCCCGGCTGCAGGTACAGGTGGTAGGCGTTCGCGAGGACGGCCTGAGCACCCAGCTGCGCGACCGACTCGGGCAGGACGGTCTTCACCGTCGCCTTGGTACCCACCGGCACGAAGGCGGGCGTCAGGATCGCGCCGTGCGGGGTGTTGATCACCCCGGTGCGGCCGCGGGTGCCGGGCAGGGTGGTGCCGACGGTGTAGGCGGGGTCGGCGACTTCGGTTCCGGTACTGCTCACCGGTGCATCCTCCCAGGTCGGCCCCCTCCACCCAAACCGGCGGCGGCGCCGTCGGGCCCATCGGCGACCACGACGACCGATCGGTCCGGCATTCCGGGATTCGCTACGGTGGGGACCATGTCGTGCAGAACGCGCCGCGCCGTCTCCTCCGGGACCAGGGTCGCCACCACCGCACTCGGCCTGTCGTTGGCCCTGTTCACACTGTCCGCGTGCGGTGCGGAACAGGATGTCACCGACACCTCCGCGAGCGCCGGTGACAGCGCGGCCGCATCGGCGGAGCAACCCGCCGACGCCCCGTCGACATCGGCACCCGTCGTCCCCGGGCGCAAGCCCGCGTCGGCCCGTGCCGACTCGGTCACACCGGGCGCCGACGCGGAAGGATCGACCCGGGGCGGGCCCGGCGCCACCTGCGGCAGCATCCCCGGCCCCGACGGCGCGCTGCGTGTGCTGATCCTGTCCGGCGACGTCGACTGCGACAAGGCGACGTCGATCGCCGGCGAGTACGGCCCCAAGATCGTCTCCGGCGCGCAGCAGTCGGTCTCCGGCTGGACCTGCGGGCCATCGCAGCTGCAGGGCGTGCTCGCCGCCTGCCAGAAGGACACGACGGTCATCGGTTTCGCTCCCTGATCCGAACTCGCTGACCGAACTGTCTTGACTCTCACGCGACGTCAGACCCCAAGGTTGCTCATGTGAGTGACGAGAAGCACCGACCGCACCCCGCTCCCTCGTCGGACCTGACCGTGGGCCTCGTCGCGGGGATGGTCGGCGTGAGTGTCCGCACACTGCACCACTACGACCGGATCGGTCTGGTGACACCGTCGCGCCGCACGCAGCGGGGTACCGCGTCTACGACGACGCCGACGTGGCACGGCTCTGCCGTGTCCTGACCTACCGCGAACTGGGCTTCTCACTCGAGCAGATAGCGACCCTGCTCGACGATCCCGATGCCGACGAACTGCATCAGCTCCGGGCGCAGCACGAGCTGCTCACCGACCGGATCGATCACTTGCATCGGATGGTTGCAGCGGTGGAGGAGATGATGAGCGCGAAGAAGCAGGGAATCCAGCTGTCGGCGGCCGAACAACCCGAGATCTTCGGCGAGGGCCGGCCCGGCGAGGAGTACGCGGCGGAGGCCGAGGAACGGTGGGGCGAGACCGACGCGTGGCAGGAGAGCCAGAAGCGCGCCGCCCGATTCTCGAAGGAGGACTGGCAGCAGATCAAGGCCGAGACCGATCGCCTCGAACGACGCGATGCTCCGAGGACTCACGCCCGGTTTCCGCTCACTCGTCGAGGTAGCGCTTCCGGAGCGCTTCCGGCACAGCGGGATCCAGTCCCAGTCCGTCGCGGAAGTAGCCCTCGATGTCGCCGAACTGTGCGGTCATCTCCTCGAACGCCCCCTCGAGGTAGTTCCGCTGGACGCCGAGGATCGGCTTCAACACCTCGGGGTCGCCGCCGGCCGCCTGGAACGCGGCGAAGACCGGGTGCAGTGCCGGGATCAGTTCGTCGTTCGTGAGGAGGTAGTCCTCGAACACCTCGTCCCGGCCGACGCCGAGCACGGTGAGGAACGTTGCCGCCGCCCAGCCGGTCCGATCCTTGCCGGTCGTGCAATGGAACAGTGCCGCACCCGGCAACGCGGGCTCGGCGAGCGCAGTGAACAGCCGGTGGTACGCAGCATGGGCGCTGGGCAGGCTCAGGATCTGTCGGTAGGTGCCCTCCATCAGCTCCGCCGCCTTACCTCCCCCGAGTGCCTCGCTCGCTGCAGCGACCGCGGCCGGATCGGCGACCACCTCGTTGAGGCGTGCCGGGATCGCGGTCGACGAGTCGGCCAGCACGTCGAGGGGAACCTCCACGACACCGGGCAGGGCCGGGTCCGGCGCGGCCGAACGCTCGGCAACCGTGCGGAGGTCGTAGACGGCCGTGATCCCCAACGCGTCGAATTTCGTGAGGTCATCACCCGCCAACCGGTGGAGCTCGGTGGACCGGAACACCAGACCGGACCGCACACGGCGTCCATCGGCGGTCGTCCACCCACCGAGGTCCCGGAGGTTCGGAACGGTGGAAAGGGACACGGCGTGGGCGTGGGTGAGATCGGTCATGACGAAAGATTCTGACAGGCCGATCCGAGTGGCCCCCGACAACGACTGGGTCCAGTGACCGAAATGTGCCACCGATTCACATACGACAAACCTGATGAGGCACTCCGGTGGCGTCGCGACGACGAGAAGTTATCCCGATCTTTGGCGTTACTCGCAGGTAACGGCAATATCGTGCCGTCTTCGGGGATTGCCCTGGCCCAGCGTTTCTTTCCCCCGGAAATGGGACCACGAAACCCAGTCCGTGGGATTCAGGACACATCATGAGGATTACAGCCGTTCACCCCAAACGTGCTGTTCGCGGACCCAGCGGGCACCTCGAACCGGACCCGGAGCCGTTACAGGTTGCCGGGGCGAATTTCGTGCCAGATTCGCCCTCTGTGACCTGCGCGTTCGCATTGAAATGCCGGATATGCCTGAGCTAAGTTCCAATGTATGTCCAGCAAAGTGACTGTTCACGGTCGCACAATCATCCGAGACACTCGGGTATTCGACGGGACGTCCGAAGGACTGATCGAGGGCACAGACCCACTCATCGAGGGCGACGCCGCGCGAATCTTAAAGAACCTCTGAATTCACCCCCAGCCTGTCGTACTGCTCACCGGCGGTACGGCAGGCGAGTCGGTTATGCCGACACAACGACAGAAAGTTGGACGATGTGGTCTTCGGATCGGGCGGCAGCGATGCGTGATGCCCCGGAGCCTGGCGGCACCCCCTCTGACGCGACCCTGATCGAAGGCCACGGACTCTCCGTGGATGCTTCCTGGGGCCACATCTACGGCCCGGTCGACCTTCGGGTCCGCACCGGCGGGGTCACGGTCATCGCCGGGCCGGAGGGCCGAGGCCGCACCGCACTGCTCCTCACCCTCGCAGGTCGCATGAAGCCGACGAAGGGTGAGCTGGTCGCCTTCGACCGCGCCAACGACGCCCACCACCTGTTCGAGAACGCGGCCGTCGCGTGGATCGACGAGGTCGACGGGATCGAACAGACCATCCGTGTCAGCGACGTCATCACCGAGCAGATCCGGTGGTCGGCGCCTTGGTACAAGTGGGTCACGCCCGCGCGCGAGGAAGACCTCGAGCGCATCTGCCGACCCGTCTTCGGCCCCTACCCCCTTCCCGCGATGGAATCGTTCGTCGAGGAACTCCCCGAGCTGACCGCGGCTCTCTTCCGGATCGCCGTGGGCAACCTGCGCCGTCCGCCACTGCTGGTCGTCGGCGGAGTGGACAACCTGACCCGGCGCGAGAACCAGGTCCATCTCATGGACCGCCTCGTCGACCTGGGCCGCACCCAGACGGTGATCACCGCCGACATCAACGCCGTGTCCCCGGCCGGCGGCGTCCGTGACGTCATCCCCGTCGACAACCTCACAGATGGCCAGTTCGTCGGCCTCGAGCACGAAGATCGGACGTAGGAACATGTTTGCCGCATTCTCGCCGGGCAGCGACATCAAGCGCTACTACCGGGGCCGGATGCCCCGGCTGGCGCTCGTGGTCATCATGCTCATGCCGCTCCTCTACGGCGCGATGTACCTGTGGGCGTTCTGGAATCCGTTTGCCGCCGCCGACAAGATCCCCGTCGCACTCGTCAACGAGGACACCGGTGCAGTCGTCGAAGGGCAGAAACTCGACGCCGGCTCCCAGGTCGCGGCCGGACTGATCGAGTCCAAGCAGCTCGATCTGCACGAGGTCTCCGCCGCCGAGGCCGCCGACGGTGTCGCGCACGGCAAGTACTACTTCTCGATCACGCTGCCCGCCGACTTCAGCAAGGCGATCGCCTCGCCCACGAGCGACAAGCCGCGTTCGGCGCCGCTGGTGTTCACCTACAACGACGCCAACAACTACCTGGCGACGATCATCGGTCAGGACGCCGCCCAGCAGGTCGTCAACAAGGTCAGCGCACAGGTCGGCGCGCAGACGTTCGAGATCGTCCTCAACGAGGTCGGGGACCTCACGCCCAAGCTGACGGAAGCGGCCGACGGCGCGAACGAACTTGCCGCCGGTCTGAAGACCGCCGACTCGGGCGCTCAGGAGCTCGCGTCCGGTCTCGGCCAACTCGACTCCGCACTGATCAAGGCCACCGATCCCCTGCTCAACGCACTCGGCGCCGACCAGACCGGTCTGTCCTCAGCCGAGGTGAATGCGGCCGCAGATCGACTCGCCCGCAATGCCGGAGCGGCGTCGAACGAACTCACGACCGCCGCGAATCAGCAGTCGCAGGCCAGCAAGGGCCTCGACTCGGTCATCGCCCAGCTGAGTTCGTCGCCGGATCCCACGATGCGATCTCTCGCCAATGCCCTTTCCCCCGCACAACAGTTCCTGCGCACCAGCGGACTCGGACCGGACGCGAACAACCAGCTCACCCAGCTGAACAACGACGCCAACGTGCTCTCGCAGCAGCTCGGCAATCCGAACAGCCCCCTCCGCCTCGGCCTCACCCTCGTCGAGAACGGCGGCCTTCGCAACGACATCCTCGCCGCACGCGGTGCCGCCAACGAACTGAAGAGCGGCTCAGCCGAACTCAGCTCTGGCCTCGGTGAGCTGAGCGCGGGTGCCGACGAACTGGCGTCCGGTCTGGAAGAAGGGGTCAAGGCCATCCCGTCCTGGACCAACCAGGAGAAGACGGAGATCGCCAAGACGTTGGCACAGCCCGTCGCCCTGCAAGAGGACTACACACACGAGGCCCCGACCTTCGGTACCGGCTTCGCACCGTTCTTCATGTCCCTGGCACTGTTCGTCGGCGGCATCATCACCTGGATGTTGTTGACGCCGTTGCAGTCCCGCCCGATCGTCCAGGGCTTCTCGTCGCTGCGCGTCGTATTGGCCTCGTACGCACCCGCTTTCGCCATCGGCTTCATCCAGGCGACCGTCCTGTACACGGTGGTCACCTTCGCGGTCGGGCTGCGTGCCGAGTACCCGATAGCCACGTTCCTGTACCTGTTGCTCGTGGTCGCGACCTTCATGGCGATGATCCAGATGTTCAACGCGGTCTTCGACGTCGCGGTCGGACGTGTTGTGACACTGGCGTTCCTGATGATCCAGCTGGTGTCCGCGGGTGGTATCTATCCCGTGCCGACCACGGCCACGCCGTTCCAGTACATCCACTACGTAGACCCGATGACCTACACGGTGGAGGGCCTCCGACAACTCACGGTCGGCGGCATCGACTACCGACTGTGGCTCGCCATCGGTGTCCTCAGCGGAATCACCCTGGGCTGCCTGCTCATCTCGTCGTGGGCCGCCCGTCGAAACCGCCAGTACACGATGGACCGTCTGTATCCGCCGGTGGAAGTCTAGGGAGGTCGAGACAGGCAAGCCCCCGTGACTGTCGTCTACCTCGAGTAGATCGCTTCAACCGCCCCATTTCCGGTATTGAGCGCCTTAGCATCTGAACACCAGGAGGAATACATGACACCCAAATCGAACTCGCAGGCCCGCGCCACGACCAACATCGGCGACAACCTGAATCTGCGGACCGTCTTCACCCGCCCGGGCGAGGCCACCGATCTGCCCAAGTTCTCGATGGCCGACGACATGCTGCTGCCCGAGACCGCCTACCAGATCGTCCACGACGAGGCGATGCTCGACGGCAACGCGCGCCTGAACCTGGCGACCTTCGTGTCGACCTGGATGGACGACGAGGCGAAGAAGCTCTACTCCGAGACCGTCGACAAGAACATGATCGACAAGGACGAGTACCCGCAGACGGCCGCCATCGAGGACCGCTGCTGGAAGATCCTCGCCGACCTCTGGCACAACCCGAACGTCGACAACGCCATCGGCACCTCGACCATCGGTTCGTCGGAGGCCTGCATGCTCGGCGGCCTGGCCCTCAAGCGCCACTGGCAGGCCCGCCGCAAGGCCGAGGGCAAGTCCACCGAGACCCCGAACCTGGTGCTGTCCACCGCCGTTCAGGTCTGCTGGGAGAAGTTCTGCAACTACTTCGAGGTCGAGCCCCGCTGGGTGCCGATCAGCCCCGACCACATGGTCCTCGACGGCCACGAGCTCGAGAAGTACGTCGACGAGAACACCATCGGCGTCGTCGCCATCATGGGCCAGACCTACACCGGCATGTACGAGCCGGTGAAGCAGATCGCCGCCAAGCTGGACCAGATCCAGGCCGACACCGGCCTCGACGTGAAGATCCACGTCGACGGCGCGTCGGGCGCGATGATCGCTCCGTTCTGCCAGCCCGACCTGGAGTGGGACTTCCGCGTCGACCGCGTCGTCTCCATCAACACCTCGGGCCACAAGTTCGGCCTCGTCTACCCGGGTGTCGGCTGGATCGTGTGGCGCGACACCGAGGCGCTGCCGGAGAGCATGGTCTTCCACTGCAGCTACCTCGGTGGCGACATGCCCACCCTGGCTCTGAACTTCTCGCGTCCCGGCGCCCAGGTGCTGCTGCAGTACTACCAGTTCCTGCGCCTCGGCCGTGAGGGCTACCGCCAGGTCCAGCAGGGTTCGCTCGACGTCGCGCAGTGGCTGTCGTCGGAGATCGCCAAGATCGACGCCTTCGAGCTCGTCAGCAAGGGCGACACCATCCCGGTCTTCGCATGGCGCCTGAAGTCGGGCCACACCGACAACTGGAACCTCTACGACCTGTCTGATCGCCTGCGCATGAAGGGCTGGCTGGTCCCGGCCTACCCGATGGCCGACGACCTCGCCGACCTCACCGTCCAGCGCATCGTCGTCCGCGCCGGCCTGAGCCACGACCTCGCGCGTGCCCTCATCGCCGACATCCAGACCGAGGTCGACTTCCTCGATCGTCTCGAGGGCCCGATCCCGGCCGAGGGTGAGCGCTCGCACTTCCACCACTGATCGCCGAGATCGTCGCGATCCCCTGATGTGTCCCCGGCCTGGCATCCCTTCCAGGCCGGGGACGCATCGTCGCATTCACAGACAGGTAGAAAATGAGTATTGCCGCGTCAGCCCCCAGACGCAGCACGGTCTTCATCCCGACCCTGAACAAACAGTGTTGGGGCTTCATGATCGGATCCGCACTCTTCGCGTTGAGCGCGGCGCCGGGCTTCGGCAGCTCGGCTGGATCGTCGGCCGTCAATCTCTGCTGCTTCGTCGGGGCGTGGTTCTTCACCGCCGCCGGCCTGATCCAGCTGATCCTGAGCGGCCCCGTGACGACCAAGGTCGACTACGGCAGCGGCATCATGGTGCGCGCCGACTGGCTCGCGGCGTCGACCCAGTCGTTGGGAACGATCCTGTTCAACGTGAGCACCACCGCGGCACTCACCGCGCATTCGATCCCCTCCCAGAGAGAGTTCGTCTGGTCGCCGGATGCCGGCGGATCGATCCTCTTCCTCGTCAGCGGCTTCATGGCCGTTCGCGGCTACCGGCACGCACACAAGTTCTTCGACCCGGGTTCGGCCGGCTGGTGGTCGGTGCAGATCAACCTCATCGGATGCATCGCCTTCGGCGTCGCCGCGGTGGGCGCCTACGTGTCCAAGGGCGGAGTCACGGTCGACACGGCGATGGCGAACTGGGGAACCTTCATCGGAGCGATCTGCTTCTTCCTGGCGTCCCTCGTGGTCCTCCCGGCCTGGGACCGCAACTCCGCGGGTGAGTCGGCATGACCGGACCACTTACACAACCGAATCCCGGCGAGGGCGCTCGGGCACCGGGGAGCCGGGGATGACCGAGCTGTTCCGGGACGATGTCTCGTCGGACCCCCTCCCGCCGAAGGTGATCGAGACGTGGGAGCGCCGTGTCGGCGTGCACCGCAGCAACATCCATGCCGAACCGATCCGGCTCACCGGACCCGACGGAATGCGCCACTACGGGCAGCACGTCGAGGTGCGGACCGATGACCCCGGTTCGTTCGACTCGCTGATGTACGTACGTCAGCTCTCGATGATCGGCACGTTCTGCAGCCTGCACACCCCGCTCGAGGTGTCGCGGAACCCGCGCCTCATCTCCGAACAGCCCTCCGAAGACCTGGTCATCGGGGTGCACACCCTGGAGGGCAAGCACATCATCCGCCAGGGGTCACGCGATTTCGCCTACGGCCCCGGGCAACTCGCCTTCGTCAGCAATGCATCCCCCTACCTCGAGCGGACCTTCGAGATCAATGACCCTGCGGGCCTGGTGATCCCGCTCGAACTCCTCGGGAACCAGCGCCGCGTCGCCGAGCAGGCCCGCCGGCCGGTCGCCTCTCACACCCTGCTGGCGCGCGCCACCGCATCGTTCATCCTTCAGTTCGCGTCGGACACCGCGGTCGGCGTGACCGAACCCGGCCCGGACACGGAGATGGCCGCCATCGAATTGGTTCGCGCTGCACTCGGACAGCTCGACTACGACAATCGACAGATCACCGACAACGCCCTTTTCGTGCGGGAGGCGGTCTCCGACCTCATCGAGCGTCACCATCGCGATCCCTCGTTCACCCCGAACGCGATCGCCCGCTACCTGCACATCAGCCGCCGTCAGCTGTACCGGCACTTCGAGGACACCGAGGACTCGTTGGCCGCACGCATCGCCGACCGCAGACTCAAGACCGCCTGCGAGTTCCTCCGGACACGTCCGGACATGGCGGTCTCCGAGGTGGCCAGGATCTCCGGCTTCCCGTCGAGTCCCACGATGCGCAACCGCTTCCGGGCCGAACTCGGGATCGGCCCGAGCGAATACCGCGCCCGCGCGGCCGCCGAGGCCGACCCCGTGGAGAACTGGGAATCACCGACCGCGTGACACGCGGCCGGCCCGGACCTCAGCTCAGCAGGGCCTGCGCCACCCGCTCCAGTGCGGCGACGCGACTTCCTTTGACCAGTACCGCATCTCCTCCGGCGAGGTCGCCGAGTGCGGCAACCGCTTCGTCGACGCCGGAGGTGTGGCGCGCGGTGTCGCCGTAGTCGGGTTCGTCGACCGCGATGACCTCGATGCCGAGTTCGTGTGCCTCGAGTGCGATCGCGTGATGCTGGGCCGGAGAGTCCGATCCGAGTTCTGCCATGGTGCCGAGAACGGCGACGCGTCGTCCCGCGGGCAGCGCGGCGAGCGACTTCAGTGCCGCCGACATCGACGTCGGGTTCGCGTTGTAGGCGTCGTTGAGCACGATCGTGCCGTCGGCGTTCTTCGCGAGTTCCATTCGCAGACCGGACAATTCGGCGGCAGACATACCATTGGCGATGTCCTCGACGGACACTCCGAGACCGCCGCCGGCCGCCGCGGCCGCGAGCGCGTTGGGGACCTGGTGCTCACCCCGCGCACCGAGGCGCACGTCGGTCGAACCCCACGGCGTGTGCAACCGGAACGATGCTCGCAGCTCGTCGTCGACGACGATGTCCGACGCGTACACGTCGGCGTCCGGCGACAGGCCGTACCGCAGCACCCGGGCCGAGGTGCGCTCCGCCATCGCCGCGACGTACCGGTGATCGGCGTTCAGAACCGCGATCCCGTCGGCCGGAAGGGACTCGACCAGCTCACCCTTCGCGCGGGCCACCGATTCGATGTCCCCGAACAACTCGAGGTGGACACCTTCGACGCGCGTGATCACGCCGACGGTCGGGCTCGCGATGGAGCACAGCAGGTCGATGTGGCCGATCCCGCGCGCACCCATCTCGAGGACCACGGCTTCGACGTCGTCGGCCGCGCCCGCCAGGGTCAGCGGAAGGCCCAGTTCGTTGTTGAAGGACTTCTCGCTCGCCGCGGTGCGGTAGGTGGTCTGCAGGACCCCGGCCAGGAGGTCCTTGGTGGAGGTCTTGCCGACCGAGCCGGTGATGCCCACGACGCGGTCGGGAATACGGCCGCGGACCGCACGCCCGAGATCAGCGAGGGCCAGGGCGGTGTCGGGGACGCGAATGGCGGTGCCGCGAGAGACCTCCGCGCGCGAGGTGAAGTACGCCGCCGCGCCGCTCTCCAGGGCCGACGGGATGAAGTCGTGACCATCCCGCTCGGCGACGATCGGCACGAAGAGCTGACCCGGCCGGACATTGCGCGAGTCGATGCTCGCCCCGTCGATCTGCACGTCGGGACCGATCAACTCGCCGCCGACGGACGCTGCGACCTCACTCGCCAAGAAATGCACGACCTCACGCTAGCCGACGTCCGCGGACCGGCTTCCCGAGCCGTCTGCGCTGCTGGTCGAGCCGTGTCGAAACCCACAACCGGCCACGCCACCCCGAGAACTCGGTTGCCGGGGGCCGTATCGTGACATGCATGTCTTCGCGGCTCCTGCGTCTTGTGGTCCTCTATGGCGGGGTGTCCGCCGAACATGATGTGTCACGGGTCACAGCCGCGCATGTTCTCGCCGCCGCTGACCGGGCCAAATACGACCTGGTCCCCATCGGCATCGCCAAGGACGGCACCTGGCTGCGCAACGACAAGGCCATCGCCGCGATCGCCGACGGCACCCCGCTCCCGGACGTCCTGGAGGTGGCCGGCACCGTCGTCGACCCGCTGACCGAACTCCGCGGACACGCCGACCAGGCGATCACCGTCGTCCTGCCGCTGCTGCACGGTCCGCACGGCGAGGACGGCACCATCCAGGGGATGCTCGAACTGTTCAAGCTGCCCTACGTCGGCGCCGGGGTGCTCTCGTCGGCGGTGTGCATGGACAAGGCAATGGCGAAGATCGTCGCCGCGCAGGCCGGCATCCCGCAGTGCCGCTGGGTCGAGTTCCGCGACGGCGTCGACGACCCGGACACGATCGTCCCGCGGGTCGTCGAGGAGCTGGGGCTCCCGGTGTTCGTCAAGCCCGCGAACCTCGGATCGTCGGTCGGCATCACCAAGGCGCACGACGAGCGTGAGCTGGACGCCGCGATCAACCTGGCCCTGCGCTACGACAACGTGGTGATCATCGAGGAGAACGTCACCGGTCGCGAGATCGAGGTGGCCGTCCTCGGCGACACCGCCCCCGAGACGTCGGTGCCCGGCGAGATCGAACCCGGCAGCGAGTTCTACGACTACGAGGACAAGTACGTCACCGGCGCGGCGAAGCTCGTCATCCCGGCGGTCCTCCCCGACGCCGCGATCGCCGAGGTCAAGGAGCTCGCGGCCCGGACGTTCACGGCGATGCGCTGCACCGGTATGGCCCGTGTGGACTTCTTCTACGAGGCCGACGGTCGCGGCTGGCTGCTCAACGAGGTCAACACCATCCCCGGGTTCACCCCCGGTTCGATGTACCCGAAGCTGTGGGAGGCCACCGGGGTGCCCTACGCCGATCTCATCGACCAGCTCGTCGTCTTCGCGCTCGAGGTCCACCGGCGCCGCGCCGGCTTCTCGACCGAGCACTGAGCCACCCGACGACCGACGCGCGGGTCAAGTCACCCGAACCGGACGTCGAACGGCGGTAGCATCGCACGCGTGACCCACACCCAGGCTGCCCGGTCGCTGCGCGTGCTGGTCTATTCCGACGATTCGGAGACCCGGGCCCAGGTCATCGGTGCGCTCGGTACCCGGCCGTCCCAGGACATCCCCGAGCTCAGCTTCATCGAAGTCGCCACGGCTCCAATGGTCTTCGCCCAGCTCGACGCCGGCGTGGTCGATGCGGTGATCGCCGACGGCGAGGCCTCCCCGGCCGGCGGGATGGGGATCGCCAAGCAGATGAAGGACGAGCTGGACCCGAGCCCACCGGTGCTCGTGCTGCTCGGCCGCGCCGACGACCGCTGGCTCGCCGAATGGTCGCGGGCCGATGCCGTCGCCACTCTCCCGGTCGATCCGATCGCCCTCGCAGAGGCCTTCGTCGAGATGGTCGAGAAACGCCGAACTGCCTGAAACGGGTGACTCCCGCGGGACGACCACCTAGGCTTGTGGTGTAGCTCACAACCGCGTCGGGAGGTTCTGACCGAACCCCTGGCACGGGCAGGACAATCGCCGAGCCGGAATCGCCCACCAGGTGTTTCGGCCGCCCGGAGCGAGGAGGAGTCCACGCTTTGAACGCCTACGTCCCGATCATGATCCTCGGGGCAATCGGCGTGGCGTTTGCCGTTTTCAGCGTCTTCATCGGTATCGCGATCGGCCCGAAACGGTACAACCGCGCCAAACTCGAGGCGTACGAGTGTGGCATCGAGCCGGTCGGCCAGAGTCTTCTGACTCCCGCCTCCCGTCGCGGGGGCGAGGGCCCCACGTTCAGCGGCCCGATCCAGCGGGTGCCGGTCAAGTACTACCTCACCGCGATGCTGTTCATCATCTTCGACATCGAGATCGTCTTCCTCTACCCCTGGGCCGTCGCCTTCGACTCCTTCGGCTGGTTCGGCCTCGCGGCCATGCTCTTGTTCATCGTCAACGTCTCGGTCGCCTACGCCTATGAATGGCGTCGTGGCGGACTGAGCTGGGACTGAGGACTTTTCACCCGGTCACCGTCTGTAAGGAGGTCAGTCATGGGACTCGAGGAACGGCTCCCCAGCGGTTTCCTGCTGAGCACCGTCGAAGATCTCGCCGGCTTCATGCGCAAGGGTTCGCTGTGGCCGGCCACCTTCGGACTCGCCTGCTGCGCAATAGAGATGATGTCCACCACGTCGGGTCGCTACGACCTCGCCCGATTCGGCATGGAGGCCTTCCGTGCGTCTCCGCGGCAGGCCGACCTCATGATCGTCGCCGGCCGCGTCAGCCAGAAGATGGCGCCGGTGCTCCGGCAGATCTACGACCAGATGCCCGAACCCAAATGGGTTCTGGCGATGGGGGTCTGTGCATCGTCCGGCGGGATGTTCAACAACTACGCGATCGTCCAGGGCGTCGACCACGTCGTGCCCGTCGACATCTACCTCCCGGGCTGTCCTCCTCGTCCCGAGATGTTGCTGAACGCGATCCTCAAGCTGCACGAGAAGATCCAGGAGATGCCGCTCGGCGTGAATCGCGAGGAGGCCATCTGGGCAGCGGAACGCGCTGCCCTGCAGGCGACTCCGACCATCGAGATGAAGGGGCTGCTGCGATGACCGACCTGGGCATGCCCGACCCGAAACCGCCCGATCCCGAGGTCATCGGCGTCCGCCACGGACTGTTCGGCGCACCGGGCACCGGCGACACCTCCGGATACGGGGGTCTGATCGATCCGATCACCCTGCCGCCCAGCTCTTCTCGACCCTACGGCAGCTACTTCGACGAGATCGCCGATCTCCTGGAGGCCGAACTCGGCGACTCCTACGACGCCGCGGTCGAGAAAGTGGTCGTCTTCCGCGACGAGATGACCGTCCACGTCGCGCGAGAGCACCTCCCCGCCGTCGCGCTGACCCTCCGCAACGCACCCGGATTGCGCTTCGAACTGTGCCTGGGCGTCAACGGGGTCCACTATCCCGGCGACACCGACCGGGAACTGCACGCCGTCTATCCCCTCGCCTCCCTGACCCACAACCGGCGCCTGCGCCTCGAGGTGTCGGCACCCGACACCGATCCGCACATCCCGAGCCTCTGCGACATCTACCCCACCAACGACTGGCACGAGCGCGAGACCTACGACTTCTTCGGCATCGTCTTCGACGGCCACCGATCACTGACGCGTATCGAGATGCCCGACGACTGGGAAGGCCATCCGCAGCGCAAGGACTATCCGCTCGGCGGAGTGCCCATCGAGTACAAGGGAACCCGCGTCGACCCACCGGACCGGAGGAGGTCGTACAGCTGATGACCGACACAGCCACCGGATCGTCGAAACCCCGTTCCACGACGCCACGCGAGGAGACCCCGACCCGCACCTACACCGTCTCCGGACAGGACTGGGACTCCATCGTCTCCGACGTCCGCACCCGCGCCGAACAGCAACCCGGCGACGAGCGCATCGTCGTGAACATGGGCCCCCAACACCCGTCGACGCACGGCGTGCTGCGGCTCATCCTGGAGATCGAGGGTGAGACGGTCACCGAGGCGCGCTGCGGAATCGGCTACCTGCACACCGGGATCGAGAAGAACCTCGAGTATCGCAACTGGACGCAGGGCGTCACGTTCGTGACCCGGATGGACTATCTGTCACCGTTCTTCAACGAGACCGCCTACTGCCTGGGCGTCGAGAAGCTCCTCGGGATCACCGACGACGTCCCGGAGCGGGCCACCGTCATCCGCGTCATGCTGATGGAGCTGAACCGGATCAGCAGCCACCTCGTGGCCCTGGCCACCGGCGGAATGGAGCTCGGCGCCGTCACCGCGATGTTCCTCGGTTTCCGCGAGCGAGAACTGATCCTCGACCTCTTCGAGCTCATCACCGGCCTGAGGATGAACCACGCCTACATCCGACCCGGCGGCGTCGCGCAGGATCTGCCGCCCGACGGGCCGGAACAGGTCGCCAAGGTCGTCGCCCAGCTACCCGGCCGCCTGGACGAGCTCGGAGATCTGCTGACCGACAACTACATCTGGAAGGCGCGCACCCAGAGCGTCGGTTATCTCGACCTGACGGGCTGCATGGCTCTCGGCATCACCGGACCGGTGCTGCGGTCGACCGGTTATCCGCATGATCTGCGGAAGACGCAGCCGTACTGCGGGTACGAGACCTACGACTTCGATGTCATCACCACCGACACCTGTGACTCTTACGGCCGCTACCTGATCCGCGTCAAGGAGATGCGCGAGTCGATTCGCATCGTCGAACAGTGCCTGGAGAGGCTCCGGCCCGGCCCGGTCATGGTCGCCGATCGCAAACTGGCCTGGCCGGCCGATCTGGCCCTCGGTCCCGACGGTCTCGGCAACTCCCCCGAACACATCGCCAGGATCATGGGGACGTCGATGGAGGCGCTGATCCATCACTTCAAGCTGGTCACCGAGGGCATGCGCGTGCCGGCCGGACAGTGCTACGTCGCGGTCGAGTCCCCACGCGGCGAGCTCGGCGTCCACCTGGTAAGCGACGGCGGCACCCGACCCTATCGGGTCCACTTCCGCGATCCGTCGTTCACGAATCTGCAAGCGGTGGCGGCGATGTGCGAGGGCGGCATGGTCGCCGACGTGATCACGGCCGTCGCCAGTATCGACCCGGTGATGGGAGGCGTGGACCGATGACCGATCCCGTGTTCGTGGAGCTCTCCACCTCACCGCCCACCGAGGACGCCGCGCCGGTCTCAGGCACCCCGGCGCCGATCATCACCTTCGGCGGCCCGTCGGCGTACACGGCCGAGGTCACCGAACGTCTCGCCGAGCAGGCGGCACCGGTCATCGCGCGCTACCCGCAGTCGCGGTCGGCCCTTCTCCCCCTGCTTCATCTGGTGCAGTCCGAGGACGGCTACATCACCCGCGCCGGCGTCGAATTCTGTGCGGCGCAGCTCGATCTGACCGCCGCCCAGGTCGCGTCGGTGGCCACCTTCTACTCGATGTACCGACGCTCACCGACCGGTGAATACCTCGTCGGGGTGTGCACCAACACGCTCTGCGCCACTCTCGGCGGCGACGACATCCTCCGCGCGGTCTGCGACCACCTCGGTGTCCGGCCCGGGGACACCACCGCGGACGAACGCATCACGGTCGAACACGTCGAGTGCAATGCCGCCTGCGATTTCGCGCCGGTGGTGATGGTGAACTGGGAGTTCTTCGACAACCAGACCCCGGAGTCGACGATCGAACTCATCGAGGACCTCCGCGCCGGCGTCTCGGTCGAGCCCGCCCGCGGCACCGGGAGCGTGTGCTCCTTCCGTCGGACCGAGCTCGAGCTCGCCGGGGCCGCGCCCTCGCCGGCCGACCCCCGACTCCCGACGGACCAGACGACCAGCGAACCTGCTGAACCCGAACCCCCGGACACCCCGGTGCTGTCCCGGCATTGGGACGAACACGAGTCCTGGTCCCTGACGAACTACCTGCGCCACAACGGATACCGCGGCCTGCGCACCGCGCTCGACACCCCACCCGACGACGTCATCGAGATGGTCAAGGCTTCCGGCCTCCGGGGGCGCGGCGGCGCCGGCTTCCCGGTCGGGATGAAGTGGTCCTTCATCCCGCAGGAGAAGTCCCCCGGCGCCGAGCCCTCGATTCCGCACTACCTCGTGGTCAACGCCGACGAATCCGAGCCCGGTACCTGCAAGGACATGCCCCTCATGCTCGCGACGCCGCACACCCTCGTCGAGGGGGTCGTCATCGCCGCGTATGCGATCCGCGCGCACCACGCGTTCATCTACGTCCGCGGGGAGGTCGCCTCGGTCCTGCGCCGTCTGCGTACCGCCGTGGACGAGGCCTATGCCGCAGGCTGTCTCGGGAAAGACATCCTGGGCTCGGGCTTCGATCTCGAGCTCGTGGTGCACGCCGGCGCGGGTGCGTACATCTGCGGTGAGGAGACGGCGCTCCTCGACTCACTCGAGGGCCGTCGGGGCCAGCCGCGCCTCCGCCCGCCCTTCCCGGCGGTCGCCGGCCTCTACGCCAGCCCGACCGTGGTCAACAACGTCGAATCGATCGCGAGCGTGCCGCCGATCATCCGGAACGGCGTCGACTGGTTCCGGTCCATGGGCACCGAGAAGTCACCGGGGTTCACTCTGTACTCCCTGTCCGGCCACGTCACTCATCCAGGCCAGTACGAGGCACCTCTCGGAATCACCCTCCGGCAACTGCTCGAACGCGCCGGCGGCGTCCGCGCCGGACACGAACTCAAGTTCTGGACCCCGGGCGGGTCGTCGACGCCGCTGCTGACGCCGGATCACCTCGACGTCCCACTCGACTACGAGGGCGTCGGCGCCGCGGGATCGATGCTGGGCACCAAGGCTCTCCAGATCTTCGACGAGACGACCTGTGTCGTCGGTGCGGTGCTGCGCTGGACCGAGTTCTACGCGCACGAGTCGTGCGGCAAGTGCACGCCGTGCCGGGAGGGCACCTACTGGCTGGTGCAACTACTCCATCGGCTCGAGCACGAGGGCGGCACCGCCGCCGACCTCGACACTCTCTCCGATGTCACCAACAGCGTCGTCGGAAAGTCGTTCTGCGCGCTCGGCGACGGTGCGGGCAGTCCGATCGTGTCCTCGCTCGAGTACTTCCGCGACGAATACCTCGCCCATCTCGATCACGGTTGCCCGTTCGACCACTCGCTGTCGACCGTCCTGGGTTCCGAGCCGATGGGAGACGCCCGATGACCCTCACACACGGCAGTGATCCGGCGACCCAGGCCGACAACCTGGTCGGCATCACCATCGACGGCGTCGAGCTCCGGGTACCCAAGGGCACCTTGCTGATCCGCGCCGCCGAACAGATCGGCATCACCATCCCCCGCTTCTGCGATCACCCGCTGCTCGACCCGGTCGGCGCCTGCCGCCAGTGCCTCGTCGAGGTCGAGGGTCAGCGAAAGCCCCTGGCATCGTGCACCACCACGGCCACCGACGGAATGGTCGTCCGGACACAGCTCAGTTCGCAGATCGCCGCGGACGCGCAGCGCGGCGTGATGGAGCTGCTGCTGATCAACCATCCGCTCGACTGTCCGGTGTGCGACAAGGGCGGCGAGTGCCCGCTGCAGAACCAGGCCATGTCGGCCGGTCGCAGCGAGTCCCGGTTCGACGGCGTCAAACGCACGTTCACCAAGCCGGTCCCGCTGTCCTCGGAGGTCCTGCTCGACCGGGAGCGATGCGTACTGTGCGCCCGGTGCACGCGGTTCTCCACACAGGTCGCCGGCGATCCACTCATCGAACTGGCGGATCGCGGTGCGCTGCAACAGGTCAGCATCTACTCCGACGAACCCTTCGACTCGTACTTCTCCGGCAACACCGTCCAGATCTGCCCGGTCGGCGCGCTGACCGGCGCTCAATACCGTTTCCGTGCACGGCCCTTCGACCTCGTCTCGACGCCGAGCGTGTGCGAGCACTGCGCGAGCGGATGCGCCCAGCGCACCGATCATCGGCGAGGCAAGGTGCTCCGACGCCTCGCCGGCGACGACCCCGAGGTCAACTCCGAGTGGAACTGCGACAAGGGACGGTGGGCCTTCGCCTATGCGACCGAGGCCGACCGCCTGACGTCTCCGCTGATCCGCGACCGGCACGGCGAACTGCGGGAGGCGTCGTGGGCCGACGCCATCCGCGTTGCCGCCGCGGGACTCTCGACGGCCATCGGCAACGTCGGCGTCCTCGCCGGTGGACGCCTCACCGTGGAGGACGCCTACGCCTACGCACGGTTCGCCCGAACAGTCCTGAAGTCGGACGACATCGACTTCCGTGCCCGGGTTCACAGCACCGAAGAGGCGTCCTTCCTTGCGAGCCGGGTGGCCGGGCGCGGTCTCGACACCACCTACGACGATCTGTCCGCCGCCCCGGCGGTACTCCTCGCGGGTTTCGAACCCGAGGAGGAGTCCCCGATCGTCTTCCTGCGTCTTCGCCGGGCGGTGCGGACGAACCGGCAGCGGGTGGCCACCCTGGCCCCGTTCGCGAGCCGCGGCGCACAGAAGCTCGATGCGCGACTGTTCCCCACCACGCCGGGCGCAGAGACGGAGATCCTCGCCTCCGACGAGGTGACCGACCATCTGCGCGAAGCGGGTTCGGTGATCATTGTCGGGGAGCGACTGGCCGGGGTTCCGGGGGGACTGCGGGCGGTCGCCGACCTCGCTGATCGCACCGGCGCGCGGATCGCCTGGATCCCGCGCCGGGCCGGTGAGCGGGGCGCACTCGAGGTCGGCGCGCTCGCCGGGCTGTTGCCGGGCGGTCGGCCGATCACCGACAGCGCGGCGCGCGGCGCGGTGTCGGAGGTGTGGGGCCCCGGCATCCCGACGCTGCCCGGTCGGGACACCACCGGAATCCTCGATGCGGCCCGCTACCACGGACTCTCGCTGATCGTCGCCGGCGTCGACCTCGATGATCTCCCCGATCCCGCGGCCGCGCAGGACGCACTGGCCGCCGCACCCTTCGTCGTGAGTCTCGAACAGCGGCAGTCGACGGTGACGCCGCATGCCGACGTGGTGTTCCCGGTGGGGACGGTCGCCGAGAAGGAGGGCACGTTCGTCGACTGGGAGGGCCGTCCGCGCAGTTTCACCGCCGCGCTGACCGAGTCGGGACAGATTCCCGACCATCGGGTCCTGGACGCACTCGCACGGCGGCTGGGCGTCGAACTGCGCTGCGATGGACCGCAGACCATCCACATGGACCTGCGCCGCATCGGAGCGTGGTCGGGTGAACGCCCGGCCGTCGTCGCCCATGAGCGTCCCCAACGCGCACCGGAGTCCGGCCAGGCCGTGCTCGCCACGTGGCACATGCTGCTCGACCTGGGGCGTCTGCAGGACGGTGAGCCGCACCTCGCCGGGACCGCACGCCCGCCGGTTGCGCGCATGTCTCCGACGACCGCCGCCGAAGCCGGGGTCGCGGTCGGCGGTCGCGTGCGGATCAGCACCGCCGACGGGGAGATCGCTTTGCCCGTCGAGTATGCCGAGATGCCCGACCGCGTCGTGTGGGTCCCGCTCAACTCTCCCTGCTCGCGAGTGCACGCCGACCTCCGGGCCCGGGCGGGCGATCTCGTCGCGCTGTCGCCGGCCTCGTCGGCGGACGTCGCCGGAGGTGTTCGATGACAACTCTCGCCACCGATTTCCCCGACCTCGCCGACTTCGGCCACGACCCCATCTGGCTCATCGTCGTCAAGGCTGTCGCCGTCTTCGCGTTCCTCGTCGTCAACCCGCTGGTCGCGATCCTGCTCGAGCGCAAGATCATGGCGCGCATGCAGACCCGGATCGGACCCAACCGCGTCGGGCCTCGCGGAATTCTCCAGAGTCTCGCCGACGGTGTGAAACTCGCACTGAAGGAGGGCATCATCCCGTCCGGCGTCGACAGGGTGATCTACCTCCTCGCACCGATCATCGCGGTAGTGCCCGCGGTGATGGCGTTCGCGGTGATCCCGTTCGGGCCGATGGTGTCGGTGTTCGGCCACGAAACCCCGTTGCAGCTCACCGATCTGCCGGTCGGGGTGCTCTATGTCCTCGCCGTGACCTCGGTCGGCGTGTACGGAATCGTGCTGGCCGGTTGGTCATCCGGCTCGACCTATCCCCTTCTCGGCGGACTCCGTTCCACCGCCAGGTGATCTCCTACGAGATCGCGATGGGACTCACGTTCGCGGCGGTGTTCCTCGATGCCGGGACGATGTCGACCTCGGGAATCGTTGCGGCGCAGGAGCATCATTGGTATTTCCTGCTGTTGCTCCCGTCGTTCGTGATCTATGCGATCTCCATGGTCGGCGAGACCAACCGCGCTCCCTTCGACCTGCCCGAGGCCGAGGGCGAGCTGGTCGGCGGCTTCCACACGGAGTACTCGTCGCTGAAGTTCGCGATGTTCATGCTCGCCGAGTACATCAACATGGTGACGGTCTCGGCCCTGGCCACCACGATGTTCCTGGGGGGTTGGCAGGCGCCGTGGCCGCTGAGTGCCTTCGACTGGGCGAACTCCGGTTGGTGGCCCGTCCTCTGGTTCACCATCAAGGTCTGGGCGTTCCTGTTCGTGTTCATCTGGCTCCGGACCAGCCTGCCGCGGTTGCGTTACGACCAGTTCATGAACCTGGGCTGGAAGGTGCTCATCCCGATCTCGCTGACGTGGGTGATGGTCGTGGCGATCATCCGCGCCTCCATCGGCGACGACGCAGGCCTCATCCGGCCGCTCGTCTCTGCGGGCGCAGGTCTCGCGGTGACGGCACTGATCGCCTACGCGATCTGGCGGATGATGCGGGTACCGGATCTGCCGGAGGCCCCGGCCGAACCGGAGAGCCCGGCCGAGTTCGATCCCATGGCCGGAGGGTTCCCCGTACCGCCCATGCCGTCGACGGATTCCAGATCCCAGCCCGTCCGTATCGATCCCGAGCCGCCCCTTCCCGCCGATCAGACGCCGAGCAGGGAGACCACCGATGCCTGATTTCCTCAAACCGGTCAGTGGATTACGCGTCACCTTCGGTGGCATGTTCCAGCCGAGCATCACCGAGCAGTATCCCGAGGAGAAGCGGCCGACCGCGCCTCGCTATCACGGTCGGCACCAACTCAACCGTCATCCCGACGGCCTGGAGAAGTGCATCGGCTGCGAGCTGTGCGCGTGGGCGTGTCCGGCCGATGCCATCTACGTCGAAGGGGCCGACAACACCCCGGACGAACGGTACTCGCCCGGTGAGCGGTACGGCCGCGTCTATCAGATCAACTATCTGCGTTGCATCGGCTGCGGACTCTGCATCGAAGCCTGTCCGACCCGTGCCCTGACGATGACCAACGACTACGAGCTCGCCGACGACAACCGAGCCGACCTCATCTACGAGAAGGACCGACTGCTGGCGCCACTGGCACCGGACGTCGAACCACCACCGCACGCCATGGCGCCCGGTTCGACCGAGGAGAACTACTACCGCGGTGAGGTCACCTCCGACGGCCGGGTGACGCCGCTCCCGACACCGACGGTTCGCGAGGGTGCCCGGGAGCCGCGACCATGACGCCCGGGCCGATGACCACGACACTGGCCGACGAGGTGATTCGCACCTCGACCGGTGAGGCCGTGCAGTTCTGGGTGCTCGGAGTGATCGCGGTGGCCGGCGCGCTCGGCGTCGTCTTCGCCACCAAGGCCGTGTACTCGGCGATCTTCCTGGCCACCACGATGATCGTCCTCGCGGTCTTCTACGTGGCACAGGGTGCGCTGTTCCTCGGCGTGGTGCAGGTGGTCGTCTACACCGGCGCGGTGATGATGCTGTTCCTCTTCGTGCTCATGCTCATCGGCGTCGACTCCTCCGACTCCCTGAAAGAGACCCTGAGAGGGCAACGAGTCGCCGCGATGATCATCGGTGTCGGGTTCGGCGTCCTGCTGATCGCCGGGATAGGCAACGCCACCATCGCGGTCACCACCGGCGCGACCGCCCCCGGCGCCCTGGCCGACGACAGCGACTACGGTATCGAGGCCATCGCCGAGCTCATCTTCGTCCGGTATCTCTGGGCGTTCGAGCTCACCGGGGCACTGCTCATCGCCGCGACCCTCGGCGCGATGGTGCTGGCCCACCGGGAGAAGTTCGGTCCACGCCTCACCCAGAAGGAGCTGTCGCAGGCGCGATTCCGCAGCGGCATCAACATCACCCCGCTCCCGAGTCCCGGTGTCTACGCCCGGCACAACGCGGTCGACGTCCCGGCACGACTGCCCGACGGCAGTCCCTCCGACCTCTCGGTGAACGCCATCCTGGCCGCCCGCACCCTGCGCCAGAAAAATCCGCAGGCTCCGGAGAACCCGGGTGGGGCTCGATCATGAATCCGGAGAACTACCTCTACCTCGCGGCACTGCTGTTCACCATCGGGGCCGCCGGAGTGCTGCTGCGACGCAACGCGATCGTCGTGTTCATGTGCATCGAACTCATGCTCAACGCCGCGAATCTCGCCTTTGTCACCTTCGCCCGGATGAACCAGTCCTTCGACGGGCAGGTGATCGCCTTCTTCACGATGGTCGTCGCCGCGGCCGAAGTGGTCGTCGGGCTCGCCATCATCATGACCATCTTCCGATCGCGCCGCTCGGCGTCGGTCGACGACGCGGATCTGCTGAAGCGGTAGAGGAGGATTGGTGAACGCCGAACTGACCGCGTCACTGCTCTGGTTGGTCCCCGCGCTCCCGCTCGCCGGTGCGGTGATCCTCCTCCTCGGTGGTCGGACCACCGACCGCTGGGGTCATCTGCTCGGTACCGCCGCGGCGATCGCATCGTTCGTGGTCGGGCTGGTGATGTTCGCCGGGATGGTGTCTCGTCCCGCCGACGACCGCGGCGTGACCGACACCCTTTTCAGCTGGGTTCCGGTGGGAGAACTACAGGTGGACTTCGGTTTCCGCCTGGACCAGTTGTCCATGTGCTTCGTCCTGCTCATCACCGGCGTCGGATCGCTGATCCACGTCTACTCGATCGGCTACATGGCCGACGACCCCGACCGTCGACGATTCTTCGGCTACCTCAACCTGTTTCTCGCAGCGATGCTCGTCCTCGTCCTCGCCGACAACTATCTCGGCCTGTACCTCGGTTGGGAGGGCGTGGGCCTCGCGTCGTACCTGCTGATCGGCTTCTGGCAGTACAAGCCGACCGCGGCGACCGCGGCCAAGAAGGCCTTCGTGGTCAACCGCGTCGGCGACATCGGGCTGGCCGTCGCACTGATGATCATGTTCGCGACCTTCGGGTCGGTGGCGTTCACCGCGGTCTTCGACGGCGCTCCCCAGGCCGGCGAAGGAACCCTCACCGCACTGGGTTTCGTGCTCCTGCTCGCCGCCTGCGGCAAGTCGGCCCAGGTACCGCTGCAGTCGTGGCTCGGTGACGCCATGGAGGGTCCGACCCCGGTGTCCGCGCTGATCCACGCGGCGACGATGGTGACCGCCGGCGTGTACCTGATCGTGCGCTCCGGCCCCATCTTCGACCTGGCACCCACCGCCCAGGTCGGGGTCGTGGTCGTCGGTGCCGTGACGCTGCTGTTCGGCGCGATCATCGGTTGCGCCAAGGACGACATCAAGAAGGCGCTCGCGGCGTCGACGATGAGCCAGATCGGATACATGGTGCTCGCCGCCGGCCTCGGCCCGGCCGGTTACGCATTCGCGATCCTGCACCTCCTCACCCACGGCTTCTTCAAGGCCGGTCTGTTCCTCGGCGCCGGATCGGTGATGCACGGGATGAACGACGAGACCGACATGCGACGGTACGGCGGACTCCGCACACTCATGCCCGTCACCTTCGTGACGTTCGGGGTCGGCTACCTCGCGATCATCGGTGTCCCACCGTTCGCGGGCTTCTACTCCAAGGACCACATCATCGAGGCCGCCTTCGGCGCGGGCGGCGCGAAGGGTCTGATCCTCGGTGGTGCAGCGCTTCTCGGCGCGGGCATCACCGCGTTCTACATGACCCGCGTGATGCTGCTGACCTTCTTCGGCGAGAAGCGCTGGCACGACGGCACCGATGCCCCCGCACCGCACCCGGACGAGTCACCCCGGGTGATGACCGGGCCGATGGTCCTGATCGCACTGGGTTCGGTGGCTTCCGGTGGCCTGCTCGCGATCGGCGGTTCGCTCGAGCGCTGGCTCGAACCGGTGGTCGGCGAACACACCGCCCACCACCTGATCCCGGTCTGGGCGATGACCGCGATCATCCTTCTGGTCGTGGCGGTCGGCGTCGCGATCGCCTACCGGCAGTACGCCACCCGGCCGGTTCCCGTCGTCGCACCCGAGGACGTGTCGGTGCTGACCGTCGCAGCACGACGCGATCTGTACGGCGACACGATCAACGAGGAACTACTGATGCGTCCCGGGCAGCGCGTCACCGCCGGCCTGGTCGCCGTGGAATCCGACGGTGTCGACGGGCTGACGAGCGGGGTCGGCGAGACCGTGACCCGCGCATCACGCCGAATACGCGGGTGGCAGAACGGTTATGTACGGTCCTACGCGCTGTCGATGTTCGCCGGGACGACCCTGATCGTCGCACTCGTGATGGCGGTGAACGTGCTGTGAACATCCCCTGGCTGACGATCCTCTGGCTGGCCCCCGCGGTGGGCGCGGCCCTGGTCCTCGCGATTCCCGCGAGCCGTCCCGCGGTGGCCCGCTGGTTCGCCTTCGCGGTCACCGTCGGTGTTCTCGTCCTGGCCGTCGGTCTCGCGGTCGGTTTCGATCCTGCCGGGCAGCGATACCAGTTCACCGAGGACGTGAGCTGGATTCCGGCCCTGGGGACCCGGTATGCGTTGGGGCTGGACGGAATCGGATTGGTCCTCATCCTGCTGACCGCAGCTCTCCTGCCGTTGCTACTGCTGGCCGGCTGGCACGACGCCGACTCCGACGGTTCCCTGGACCATTCGGGTGGACGGGCACAGAAGGGCCCGCACATCTATCTCGCGCTGTTCCTCGCGACCGAGGCGATGGTGCTGATGAGCTTCGTCGCCCTGGACATCCTGCTGTTCTACATCTTCTTCGAAGCCATGCTCATCCCGATGTACTTCCTCATCGGCGGCTTCGGCACCGGCCCCAACCGCTCCGGTGCGGCGGTGAAGTTCCTGCTGTACAACCTGTTCGGCGGTCTGCTCCTGCTCGCGGCGGTGGTCGGCCTGTATGTGGTGTCCGCACAGAACGGCGTCGGGGCCGATGGCGGCGGGACCTTCGCACTGGGAGACATCGTGGCCGCGGTGTCGAGCGGACAGATCGACGACACCACCGGTCTCGCGAAACTGTTGTTCCTCGGCTTCATGTTCGCGTTCGCGGTGAAAGCCCCGCTCTGGCCGTTGCATTCGTGGCTTCCCGATGCCGCGGTCGCCGCCACCCCGACCTCTGCGGTGCTCATGATGGCCGTCATCGACAAGGTGGGGACCTTCGCAATGCTGAGGTTCTGCCTGCAGCTGTTCCCGGATGCCAGCCAGTACTTCGCCCCGTTGATCTGCGGGCTCGCGGTCGTGAGCATCATCTACGGCGCGATCCTGGCGATCGGTCAGACCGACGTCATGCGCCTGATCGCCTACACGTCCATCTCCCACTTCGGTTTCATCATCCTCGGCATCTTCGTGTTGACCGATCAGGGACAGACCGGATCGGCGCTGTACATGGTCAACCACGGACTCTCCACGGCCGCACTGTTCCTCATCGCGGGGTTCCTGGTGTCGCAGCGGGGCAGTCGCCTGATCGCCGACTACGGCGGTGTCCAGAAGGTCGCCCCGGTCCTGGCCGGGACCTTCCTCGTCGCGGGTCTCGCGACCCTGTCGCTGCCCGGACTCGCCCCGTTCATCAGCGAGTTCCTGGTCCTCATCGGCACATTCACGCGCTACCCGATCGCGGCCGTCCTCGCGTGCTCGGCCTTGGTGCTCTCCGCCATCTACATCCTGTGGACCTACCAGCGGATGATGGGCGGACCGGCCAGGCCCGACGACGAGCGGTCGACGCCGATACGCGACCTCGCCGGCCGCGAGCTGGCCGTCGTCGTCCCGCTTCTCGCCCTGCTCATCGCCCTGGGGGTCTATCCCAAGCCGATGATCGACCTGATCGATCCGGCCGTGCAGAGCACGCTGACGACGGTCGGGGTCACCGATCCCGAACCCGCGGTGGCGGACCCCGCCCATGACCGGCCCGCCGGCTCGACCCCTGTCGCGGAGGCTCACCGATGACCACGTCTCTCGTCGCCCTGAGCACGACGCCGCTGGCCGCGATCGAAGCCCCGAGCGTCGAGTATGCGGCGCTGTCCCCCATGCTGATCGTGTTCAGTGCGGGAGTCATCGGGGTCCTCGTCGAAGCCTTTGCCCCGCGCAGGTTGAGGTACGCACTGCAACTGGCACTTTCGCTGGGCGGCCTCGTCGTCGCTCTCGCCGCGCTGGCCACCGTCACAACCGCACAGACCGCGGACGGCGCGAACGGTCAGTTCGCGATGTCGGGGGCCGTCGTGATGGACCGCCCGACACTGTATCTGCAGGGACTCCTGCTGATCATCGCGATCATCGCGGTGGGTTTCATGGCCGAACGGCGGCTCGAGCGGGTCGTCGCGCCGGTCACCATGCGTACTCTCGCCGGCGCCGAGGTCGGCGACGATCAGTCCGGCAGGACAGGTCTGAACGGCGGTGGAGTAGACGCGGACATGTTCACGCCGTCCGGTGCGTCGGTGCCCAACACCGACGCCGAGTTCGAGGCGACCCGTGCCGGGGCCGTGACGACCGAGGTGTTCCCGCTGGCCCTTCTCGCGGTCGGCGGCATGATGCTGTTCCCCGCCTGCGGCGATCTGCTCACCATGTTCATTGCGCTGGAGGTCTTCTCGCTGCCGCTCTACCTGCTGTGCGGACTGGCGCGGCGTCGTCGGCTCATCTCGCAGGAGGCGTCGCTCAAGTACTTCCTGCTGGGCGCCTTCTCGTCGGCCTTCTTCCTGTTCGGTGCGGCATTCGTCTACGGCGCGACCGGCTCGCTGAACCTGTCGACGATCGGAGCGTCGCTCACCGATGTCGCCGGTACCGGCGGCGACACCACGCTGGCGCTGATCGGGCTCGCGATGCTGGCCGTCGGGCTGTTGTTCAAAGTCGGTGCGGTTCCGTTCCATTCCTGGATTCCCGACGTCTACCAGGGCGCCCCGACCCCGGTCACCGCGTTCATGGCATCGGCGACCAAGGTCGCCGCATTCGGTGCGCTACTGCGCGTCTTCTACGTCGGTTTCGGTGCGCTGCGCGATCAATGGGAGCCGGCGCTGTGGGCAGTGGCGATAGCGTCGATGGTCATCGCGTCGGTGATGGCGGTGACCCAGAACGACATCAAGCGCATGCTCGCCTACTCGTCGATCGCGCACGCCGGTTTCATCCTGCTCGGCCTGATCGCCTTCGACGACGCCGGTCTCGGCGCAACGCTCTTCTACCTGGCGGCCTACGCGTTCACGACGCTCGGCGCCTTCGCCATGGTGGCGGTGATCCGCGAACCCGACTGTGACACGACAACTTCGGACACGACAACTTCGGATACCAGCACTTCGGCACGCACGGCCGCGATCCACGGCACCGCGGCGACGGTCCGCAACCCGCACTTGTCCGGCCGCGAGGCCACCGACCTCACCCAGTGGTCGGGTCTCGGCCGTCGGTACCCCTTGGTCGGCGCCATGTTCGCGGTCTACCTGCTGTCCTTCGCGGGCATCCCGCTGACAAGCGGTTTCATCGCCAAGTTCGACGTCTTCGCCGCAGTCGCCGGCAACGGCGGCGGAGTCCTGGTGGTCATCGGCGTCATCAGCAGCGCGATCGCCGCCTACGTCTACATCCGCATCATCGTCGCCATGTTCTTCGACGACGTCCCCACCCACGACGCACCGCACGTCGTGAAGCCGAGCATCCTCACCACCACGGGCATCGCGATCTGCACCCTGGTCACCGTCGTACTCGGCATCTTCCCGCAACCGCTGCTCGACCTCGCCGACGCGGCCGCGACGTTCCTGCGCTGACCGTCGCAGCCTCTCCCCTTTTCCGTATACCCGCCCCCGCTCGACGGGGTGGGTATACGGAAAAGGGGTGGGTTGCGAGGCCGGTCGACGCCGCCGTGCCATCCTGGAACCCGTGGATCTCGTCAGGCACCTGCGGTTCTTCGTCGCCGTCGCCGAGGAAGGCCACTTCGGGGACGCGGCTGCTCGGCTGGAGATGACGCAGCCACCGGTGTCGCAGGGGCTGAGACGCCTGGAGAAGGAGCTCGGGGTCCAGCTGATCCGACGCACCTCCCGCGGCGCCGAACTCACCGACGCGGGCCGCGACCTGCTGCCCCGCGCACGTCTTCTCATCGACGACGCAGCGCGGTTCCTCGGTGAAGCCCGACACCTTCACGACGGATCCGAGGTGCTGCGTTGGGGTGCAGTGCCTCTCGCCGGTGCCGCGGCGATTGCGGCAGTCGCACAACGTCTCGGTGACGTGTCCTCCGGCCAGGAGATGCTGAGCGCAACTGCGGTGAGTCTGGTCGAGCAGGTATCCGCGGGCACGCTCGACCTCGCGATCGTCGACGCTCCCTGTGTCACTGGCACTCTCACCACCGGTCCGATCGTCGTGTTTCGGCGCCACGTGGTCGTACCCGCAAACCATCCGGTGACCACCACGGTGCGTCCGCGGTTGCGACAACTGGCCGGACTCGACCTCTGCCACCAATCGCGCGCGGCGAATCCACCCGCACATGATCAGCTGATCGACCGCCTCCGCGAATCCGGGCTCGATCCACGCATTCTGCCCATCTCGTCGTCCGAACACCTGGTGGCCGCCGTCGCCGGCAGCGGAGCCTTCGGTCTGACCGCCGACGCGCAACGCCTTGCATCGCTGGACTCCATAAGCTGCCTGCCCATCGGGCGTGACGCAACAGCACTTCGACTCCGCGTCGTCTACCGGGAGTCTGCGCTCGGCGAGGTGGCCGACGTGGCGACGGCCGCACTGTGGAAGATCAGCAAGGCGACCGGGTGACCGTCGGCCCGGGTGAGCTGCCTGCCCACGTGAGAGATCGGATCGACCGCAACGTCGCCGAGATCCTCGCCGACGCCGGCTGTTCCGGCTGGCTTCATGCGACGACGATCGGCTCGCCCCAGATCAGCTACTCCTACGACGCCGACGCACCGGTCGTTCTGGCATCGGTCTACAAGCTCGCTGTCCTGATCTCGTTGTGCCGCAGCGCAGATCGCGGAGAGATCGACCTGACCTCGCCGGTGACCGTCGATCCCACCCGGTGGGCGCAGGGACCGACGGGCCTGGCCACGCTGCGCGACCCGATCACCCTGAGCCGACGCGATCTCGCCACCTCGATGATGACCGTCTCCGACAACGTGGCCGCCGACGTCCTCCTCGACGAGATCGGGCTCGACCGCGTCCGAGAGGACCTCATCGGCCTCGGTGCCACGAGCACGCGCATCGTCGGAGGGGTCGCAGAACTGCACGAAAGACTCCAGCGCGAGACCGGAACGAGCACGGTGGCAGAGGCTTTCGCCGCACTCGCCGACCCGGACAGCGACACCACGGTGAGCGCCTACGACGCCGCCTATACGAGTTCGTCCACGCCCCGGGACTGCTCGACGGTCCTGACCGCCGTGTGGACCGACCGCGCGGCGTCGGCCGAGATGTGCGCGTTCATCAGGGACACCATGCGTCGTCAGGTCTTCACCTCCCGACTGGCGTCGGGCTTTCCGTTCCGACGGGTCACGGTCGCGGGCAAGACGGGCACTCTGGTCGCGATCCGCAACGAGGTCGGCGTCGTCGAGTTCCCCGGCGAGCTCCCGGTGGCCGTTGCGGTCTTCACCAGGAGTGCACGGTCGGAGCCTGCATTGCCGCAAGTCGACCGCGCGATCGGCGAGCTGGCCCGGACCGTCGTCACGGAGCTCCGCATTCCTCGGGAATGACGCCGTCCACCCGGTGTGATCTGGGCTGATACTGGTTCGCTATCGCTTGATCGCGCGTTGTGACTTTGCATCGGGGCACTCCGGTCGGTTGTCTGACCACATGCGTCGGTGGTTGGTGATCCTGAGCGTTCTCGCGGTTCTGGTCGGCACGTTGTCGGGGTGTTTCCTCACGAAGGACTCGCCTGAGGACACCCTGCGGTCGTTCGCGGAGGCACTCCAACGGGGTGACGTCGACGCGGCCGCCGGACTCACCGACAACCCGGCCGCCGCGCGCACCACCATCAAGTCGATCTTCGAGGGCATGGGCTCCACCCCGAAGCTGTCGGTCACCCCCGACCTCGTCGATGACAAGAAGGTCACCGGGACTCTCGACCACCAGTGGCAGATCCGGAACGGGAACACCGCCTATCAGACGTCGGTCATCCTCACCGAGACCGATTCGGGCTGGCGTGTGCGGTGGCAGCCCTCCGTGATGCACCGGCAGCTCCGCGACGGACAATCCTTCTCCTACAGCGACGACCGCGCCTACCGCACCCCCGTACTCGACACCAACGCCCGCCCGCTGATGACATGGCAAGCCGTGACGCTGATCGATCTCGAACGGGCACAGCTCGCGTCGGCCGGTCAACTGGCGCGCGCGCTCCGGCCGATCGAACCGTCGATCACCACGGCAACCATCCGAAAACTGTTCGACGGCAACAAAGCCCCGAGCCAGACCGTGATCAGGTTGCGCGACAGCGATCTCGAACGTGTCCAGCGCAGCCTCAGGTCGATCGCCGGCATCACGACCACCGAGCAGGGCGCACTCCTCAGTGCCACCAAAGCTCTCCACTCCCCCGCGATGGCCGGCCTTGAGGACATCTGGCGAAGCGCGATCGACGCCACAGCCGGGTGGTCGATCCAGATCGTCGACAAGGACGGCGCACCAACGCATCTCGTTGACTCAGCTCAACCTGGCGAGACGTCTCCGGTCCGCACCTCACTCGATCGCGACATCCAGGCCCAGGCGCAGCGGGCCGTCGACCGGGAACGACGCCCCGCGATGATCGTCGCGATCACCCCCTCGACCGGCGGAATCGTCGCCGTCGCCCAGAACGACGCCGCGGACCGCTCCGGCGCAGTCTCCCTGACCGGGTTGTATCCGCCGGGCTCGACCTTCAAGACCATCACCACCGCCGCAGCCCTGGCGTCCGGCGGGGTGCAGCCGACATCGCAGGTCCCGTGTCCGGGACGGACGACGATCGAGGGGAGGACGATCCCCAACGAGGACGAATTCGATCTCGGAACCGTCCCTCTACCAACGGCTTTCTCGCGCTCCTGCAACACCTCCATGGGTGCGCTCGCAAACAAGCTCCCCGCCGACGCGTTGACCTCGATGGCCCGCAGGTTCGGCATCGGCGCCGACTACACCGTTCCGGGCCTGACCACCGTGACCGGTTCCGTACCGAACGCCGACACCCCCGCCCTGCGCGTCGAGAACGGCATCGGCCAGGGCACAGTCACCGTCAGCCCGTTCGGCCTGGCACTGGCCGAGGCGAGTCTCGCGCGAGGTGAGACCGTCACCCCGACGCTGGTCGAGGGACGAGGAACCACCGGCGACACCGAACCCCAGCCGATTCCCGACGATGTGGTGCGCGCGCTGCGAAGCATGATGCGCGACACCGTCACCCGCGGAACCGCCACCGCGCTGCAGGACATCCCTGGCCTGGGCGGCAAGACCGGGACGGCTGAGTACGGCGACAACAAGAACCCGCACGGCTGGTTTGCCGGCATCGTCGGCGACCTCGCCTTCGCGACGCTGGTCGTCGGCGGCGGATCGTCGGCGCCCGCAGTTCAGGTCAGCGGCGAGTTCCTGCGGCCGCTGAGCAACTAGTTCAGCTTCTTCCTTGACCGATGCATCCCGATCGGTTCAGATGAACACATGAGCGACGAACTGTTCGAACACGAGACCAAGACCACGCTGACCCGCGAAGAGGCGGCGCAGCGGCTTCACGACCTCGCCGACGCGATCGCCCGGCACAACGAGGTGTCGTACGTCGAGAACAACAAGACCGTGCGTATCGACATCCCGGCGCAGGTGAAGCTGAAGGTCGAGTTCGAGCGCGGCGAGGACAAATCCGAGATCGAGATCGAGATCTCCTGGTAGTTGGATCTACAGGACCAAGACGCGGGCCGGTGACGGGTTGTCACCGGCCCGCGTCTTCGTCAGATCTGGCCGAGCTTCTCCATCACATCGAGGGCGACGTTCGACGTCTGGAACAGAGCATTGATCTCGGCCACGGTCACGCCGCGGGTTGCCGGATTCTGCAAGCCGAAACTGTTGACGAGTGCAGCGGTCCGGGTCGACTGGAAGAGGAGCGTCGTGGCCTGGCTGTCGCCGATCAGGTCGCCGACGAACCATGCGGTGAAGAGCGGCCCGAGGTCGACACCGTAGGTGCGCTTGACGTCCTTGACGATTGCCGGCGTGGCGTCGACCAGCGCACCGCCGAAGGTGTAGAAGTCCCGGGTGTGGCCGACGGTCGTGTCGATGTTCTCCAGCGCGTACGGGAAGTCGACGAGGAGATGGGCGAAGATCTGCCCGAGCAGGACCCGTCCCGGGCTGCGGTCGCACGCGGTGGTCAGAGCGAACGCCTGCGCCCAATGCGCCTGCGGCTTGCCGCCGATGACGTACTCGTGGAGGTTCCCGACGTAGAGGCGGACTACCTCCACCGCGAGATCCGAAGCCCACTCCGGGTGCTCGTAGATTCCGGACTCGATGCTGGGTCCGACGAGCTCGAGGATGTTGTCGAAGGCGATCGGGAACGTGCCGAGATAGTTGTTCGACTTGCTGAGCTCACTACGCAGGTCTCGCTGATCGTGGAGCGTGCATCGTCAAAGGTCTTGATCTCGGACGGATCGGTCAGTTCCGAGAGCCGCTGCGTCGTCTCAGGGGTCGAGGCGGGGGCACAGCGACTCGCGGGAGCAGCGTTCGCCGCCGGGGCCAGTACTCCGGCACCACCGACGAGGACAGCGACTGCTGCGAGGCCCGCACAGAGGGCGCGTCTGGCATTCATGCCGACGGAGCGTAAGGAGCTTCTCAACCGAACCAAACGGCTGTGAAGCCGGTGGACTCAAATCTTCTCGCCTTAGGTAACTAGGTCCCGGCACCCACACGCCATAAGTCCACTTATCCTCGGGACCAAAGTCCCATAGGGCGCGCGATCTCGTGCCAAATTAGGGCAAACGTCCTGGTCGGCGGCTTCTGTTTGCCTTGTCGAAGGCCGTCGTTCACCGCTGCCATCGTCTGTACGGGTCGGTTAGGCGATGCCGAGTTGTCGGGCGACCTGGGGTCCGCCGACCTCCCGCACGAACTCGGGATCACCGCAGACCACCAACTCATCACGGGCCCGCGACAATCCGACGTAGAGGCGTTCGCGAGACCGGTCCCACGCCTTCGTCTCGTTGAGCGCCAGCACCACGACGCGCCGTTCCAGCCCCTTGAACCCGAGGACGTGACCGTAGAAGACCTGCTCGCCGTCCCAGAACGACTCCCAGTACTCCTTGGTGCCCTCGGCCTGGCGCGCCTTCTGTTCGGCGTGGCGACTCCCGGTGGTCAGCAGCGCGATGTCCTCGGGACGCCATCCCTTGTCGAGCAACGGGTCGATCTGGTCGTCGGCGACGTCGACCGCCTCTGCTGCCGTGCACGGCACGAAGGTCACCGCCGGACCATCACCGCCGTGTAACTGCATTCGCTGTCCGACAAGCGGTTTGAAGGTCTGGGCGATCTGTTTGGTGTTACGCAGATTATGGTCGAGGACCAGCGGCACCAGGTCCACCGGCGGCGATCCCTGCCGGGCGAAGACACGTTGCGCCTCGTCGCTGAACACGTAGATGCCGCCGGACTCGGTGTCACGCAGGCACGCGAGCATCGGTTTCCACCAGTCGTCGGCGAAGTCCTGTGCCTCGTCGACGACGATCGAGTCGAAGCGCTTCCCCGGCGGGAGTTCCTGTGCGAGTTCGTCCATCAGTTGCGGCAACGTGTGTTCCCAGAAGTCCTGCGCCGCTTGGGTTCGTTCCTGTTCGTCGGGGCCGGTGGGCGCACCCCATTCGATGCCCAGCTCGTGGAACTCGCCGACGTACGCGGGCCGTTCCTTGTGTTTCCACGTGCCGGTGAGTCGACGGAGGAACGACGCCAGCCCGTGTGAGTAGCAGACGAGGGCAACCCTCTGCCCGTCCTTCGCAAGGCGTCGTGCCTGTTCGACGGCAAGGAATGTCTTCCCGCTGCCGGCACCGCCACGCACCTCGACGCGATTGAGCTGATGGATCGCACGGAGGATCACTGCCTGGTGGGAGGTGAGCGTGTCGGCGACGCTCTCGTTCTCCAGAGCACGGGCGACAACATCTCGTTGCGGTAAACCCCTGCCGCTCAGCGCGAGTCGAAGTCGACCGATCCCCTCGGCATCGATCCCGGGAACCTCGACGTCCTTCTTCAGCAGGACGTTCCGGATCAGGGGCATGAGCTGGTGGAGTTGGGTGCGGTCGACGACCTTCCATCGCGGGCACTCGGGAAGTGCGAAGGTGGAATCCACCTCCGAGTGCGGGAACACCACCACGTGATCCCATCGCACCCGCCCCTGCGTCCACCGGGGATCATGCTCGACGAAATCACGCAGCGAGTAGCAGCCGTCCCTGACCTGTGCGACCGGGTCGATCCGCTTCGGAGCCTGCCCGATGCGCTCCTGCCACCACGACTCGCCGTCGTGCCACACGTCGCCGCCCTTGACCTCGACACACACGACCCCGGCGCCCTCGATCGCGACGACGAAGTCGATCTCGTGATCCTTCGAGTGGTCGGTGACCCGCTGCCCTACGACGAGCAGGTCCTCGTCCAGGAGCTGCTCGTTCAGCGCGTTGAAGACGACTTCCTCGCTCGCCGCCGCGAACCGCGGGTTCTCGGGGATCACGCTCGGCATGGCGGGATCTTTCTTCCCAAGCCCCCACCAGGGGTGTCGTCCGTAGTCACTGGTCACCCTCGTGTCGTCGGTAGCCGGCCTTGCCGCAGGCTACCGCGCGGTCGCGACATGCCCGCCGCACGACCGGCAGGCAGATCTCGATTCCTTCGTTCGAACCAACTGAACGCATAGGTGGGCGCGGGTGCCCCTACGCGCCCAATCGTTCGGGGAGCGCCAGGCCGTTCGCTCCGCCGTGAAGATCGGCGAACCGAACAACTGCTGACCGGCCGGGCCGATCATCATGCTCCGGTTGCGGACCGCCGCCAAGACTTCGGCTCAGGATGACGCTGACTGGTGATCGCGGCGTCGTCGCCGGATAGCTTCGGCGAAGATCGACATTCTTCGCGAAGGAGCACCATGACCGAGACCGCCACCCGCCTCAACGACGTCGACATCGCAGTTGTCGGTCAGCTCGTCGAAGCCATCCGGGCCGACGACACCAAGGCTCAGACGACCTGGGCTGCTCACGTCCAGTGGAATGGCGCGTTCGCTTCCGAAGCCCGTGTCCGCAACTTCTCGCCGGTGGCATCCGACGAGCCGGCCGCGCTGGGCGGCGGCGACACGGCACCCAACCCGGTCGAGCAGCTCCTCGGTGCGCTCGGCAACTGCCTCGCGGTCGGTTACGCCGCCAACGCCACGGTGGCCGGCGTCGAACTGAAGGATCTCCGCATCGACCTCAAGGGCGACATCGACCTTCGCGTCTTCCTCGGCCTCGCCGAAGGTCACGCCGGTTTCAACTCGATCACCGCGAACGTCACCATCGACTCCGACGCCCCGCGCGAGAAGCTCGACGAACTGCACGCAAAGGTTCAGGCGAGCTCTCCCGTCGGCCATACCCTCGGCAGCGCAGTGCCGGTCGAGATCGTCTTGAGCTAGTTCCCGCGGCCTCGGGCTCGGCGACCGTTCGGCCGGGACCTGAAAGACGTTCGGCGAGCGCGCTTCTGCGTGTTCGCCGACCGTTCCTTTGAGTGGCTTCCAGATCACGTTGCGATCGGTGCCGCTTTCCGCGACAAGACGCAATCTGTAATTGCAGACCCGTCGCCCAAGGTGAGCGCAACTTACACAGTCAGTCACTCCGGGGTCGCCTGCTCGTCGAATAGAATGCGACCGTGCCGCATCCCACCGACCCGCTCGCCCTCGGGCAGCAACTGGTGGCGATCATCGAGGGTGGCCGGCGCACAGCAACGTACAAGCTAGCCGTCCTGATGGCTCTGCTCGACCTAGCAGTTGAATCCGTGCCCGACAACCCGGACGCGGCTGTCGACGTCGACCTGGATGATCTGACCAGCCGAGTCATCGAGCTGTACTGGCGCCAGATGCGACCCCTAGACGGCCATCTCCTGCGACAGTCCGCCGACGGGCGAGGAGTCATCTTCGATGCAGTCTCGGATTTGCGGGCCAAGGCCACGACTCACCGGACTCAAGGCCTCGATCTCGTTGTCGCACACGAGTCAGAGCGCTACAGGGCGACGCATGCCGTCGTCAAACGGACGCTGGTGCGGTATCCGTTGAAGCTTCTTCAGAACCTCACCTCGGGCGGCGAGCAGGATCGCTTCCTGTACGACGACTCCTGGATGGGTACGGACTCGCAGGGAAGAGTGGCTGACCACGGCAACAAACTGACGCTGTTCCCCGGCGTATGCGTGACTCTCGCGCGCCTTGCACCGTTGCTGAAGCCGGCCTTCCAGCTGGCGTGGGTCGATGACGTTCGAAGGATGAACAAGAACCTCCTCGACGAGGGTCCCGATCTCGCCCACCACCTGTTCGGTGCGGATCGTGTGTCCTTGCAGCGAGCCGGTGACGCGCTCACGGACCGGTTTGGCCGTGCCTGCTTCTACTGCGACACAATGCTCTACCGCCAACGCCACGTCGACCACGTTCTGCCGTGGTCGCGGGTCGGCATCGACGGGCTCGCGAACCTCGTTGTCTCGTGCCAGGGCTGCAACTCGAGCAAGTCAGACCGGTTGCCCGCGCCCGCGCACGTCAAACGCGCACTCAACCGAGGCCGGGATACGCTCGACGGTCTCGCCGCCGAGATCAATTGGCCCAGTCAGTACGACCGAGTGCTCGCTGCCGGTCACGGACTGTACTCGACCCAACCAGCCGGAACGCCGATCTGGCAGGGACGCAACCACATAACGTCACTCGGCCGCGTCGACATCAACTGGTTCGGGTAATCCCACCGGAACCCGCGGAGGCGAGCACGTGCCCGCACACCACCACGACGGCGCTGACTCCCGCGGCCACCGCGAAGACAGACCAGAGCGCAACCTTCACCAACAGCGCACCGACCAGGGCACCCACCAGAATCGTCACGATCGCAGCCAGCCGGCGGTTCAGGATCGTGGCCCGGCTGGGCCGGGCGAACATGTCGATCGCCCAAGCGGTGATCGTCGAGGTGACGACGACGGTGGTCACGTCTGCGACACCGATGTTGCGCGCCACGGCGGCCTGCATGCCCATCGCACCCGCCGTCATCCCGATCGCGAACATCACTGCGACGTGCTCGGTCGGCTGCAGCCAGACCAGGACCGAGGTGCCGGCGACCAGCGATGCCGACACCACCAGCACCGCGGTCAACCGCGGACTCCATCCACGCCGCCCCGAACGTAGGAACAGGCTCGCGATCCCGGCGCCGACGATGAACGCAATCAGGGCGAGGGCCAGCGAGAAGACCGGCAGTCCGTCGGCACCGGCCGCACCCATACCGAGGATCAGCACGTTGCCGGTCATGTTCCCGAGGAACACGGTGTCGAAGCCGAGAAAACCGCCCGCGTCGACCACGCCGGTCGCGAACGTGAGCACGAGCATCAAGGCGAGATTGCGCGTCGCCTCACGGTCGACGCCGACATCGGGGGGCCTCTCACTCATCGCCACGCGCGGCTCCTTCGGGCCCGGACTTCCGCCGGCGACGCTACGCGGAACGTTCGTGACCAGCGCTGTTGATCGCCCGATCGTAAGGCCGAGATGGTCCATGTGTCCTGCGTAGGCCGTTTCCCGCGCGAACTCGACCCGACCCGGTCCGCACCGCCGGGTATCGTCGTCGTGTGGTCGGAAGCGTCGACGAATCCGCGCGCGGGACAAAACGTTCCGACCACACCCCGCTCGACAACCCGGCCCGGGCCGCCCTGGCCGGCCCGCATGCGCGGTTCGCCGAAGGAGTCGGCACCGCCCTGCGATACCACCCCGACGTCTGCCCGATGGCTGCCCTCCCCGACGGCCCGACCGCCCAGGACTGGGCCGACGCCGCCCGTATGGTCGGACCGGGAAATTCGCTCTTCATCCCGGTCGTCGCCGACACCCCACCCGCCGACTGGCAGTCGAAGATGCATCTGCCCGGAGTCCAGATGATCGACGCCGGGGTGCCCGCGAGGCCCGACGACGCCGCGATCCGCCTGACCGCCGACGACGTCCCGCAGATGGCCGACCTGGTCAGCCGCACCCGTCCCGGGCCGTTCCGGAAACGGACCATCGAGATGGGCACCTACCTCGGGTTCCGACGCAACGGCCGGCTGATCGCGATGGGCGGCGAACGACTCACCCTCCCGGGATACACCGAGATCAGCGCAGTGTGCACCGACCCCGATCACCGTGGTGAGGGCCTCGCGTCGCGGCTGGTTCTCGCACTCGCGCAGGGCATTCGGGACCGGGGCGAAACCCCGATCCTGCACGCGGACGCGACCAACGTGAACGCCATCCGCCTCTACGAGCAGCTGGGATTCGAGGTCCGGAAGGAGGTCCTGTTCCAGGTGGTCACCACACCCTCGTAAGAGGTCCTACGATGCGTCACTCCGCTTGAGCGACTTCGCCAGCGGGGCGATCTCATCCAGGTAGATCGAGGCGAGGACCTCGGATTCGTCGGCCAGGTTGCGGACGCGGTCGCTCTCGGCGCGGTCCCACTCCGCGTCGACGACGTGCTCGAATTCGTCTATCGCACTGACCCTGTCGAGCCAGGCCTGCTTCTCCTGGCGCTGTTGGATGCGGGCGACGATCTGCTCGTAGCCGGCGAATGCCTCCAGACGTTCGACGAGGCCGTCCAGTCGCCCGGACAGCACCCGCGACTTCTCGGCGAAGGTGGCGATAACCTCGTCGTCGACGCCGAGGTGTCCCTCGGGTTTGTCGCCGAGGATGTCGAGCTGGTCGCGCAGTCCGGCGGCGGCGGTGGCGATGGAGGTGACCTCGCCGCCGAGGTCGACGCGGACCGCATGGCGGTCGAAGAAGTCCAGCTGCCAGGCCGGTTGACGGGCCACGCTGTCGGCGACCATCGCCGTCGTCCAGACGATCTGTCCGACGCGGTCGCCTCTGAGTTTGTCGAGGTCGCCGCCACCCCAGATGTCGAGAGCGAGGGAGACGTACTCGGATGTCTCGTTCACCTCGTCCTGCAGACGGCTCTGCACGGACTGGCACGACGCCCATCGGCGGGCCTGTGCCAGCCGCATGTCGTCGGCGAGCTCGGCGAGCGGGTCGGTCGAGTTCGACGCGACGGGGTCTGACACCGAGATCGGCGAATCACCGCGCCCAGCGCGCCGACGCGCGGAGTCGGCCTTCATCTCGCTGAACATCGCCGAGAAGGCACCGATGGCCATGGACATCAGCAGGACGAGCGCCACCGCGACCACCACCACGAAGACGGCCACCGCGACGAGCATCATGCTTCCAGTGAACCACTCCGCGCTGGTCCCGTCGCCGGTTCGAACTCAGGTCTGCGCACGCCGGGGATTGTCGGACCCGACCTCTAACGTCGGCGACACACATCAGCACCAGCCGGAGGCCGCACATGTCCCCCACCGTCACCCGGAACCAGTTGGAATTCGCTTTTCCCGATGTCCACCCCGACGCCCGACTGCACATCCGCGTGCATCGCACCCTCCGCGTTCCCGACGACGAGACCACCTACGGGCTGCCGCCCGGAATCGGCTCGTTTTCCCTGATCAATGCGGGCACCGTTGCCCACCGGCCTCGCACCTGGGCCGGCTCTGACGTACTCCTCCCCATGTGGCAGGCCGAGGCCGCCTGGTTCAGCTTCAACTCACCCGAGGACTACCCGTTTCTCGTCCGGATCGCGGTCGGCGGGATCAACGCGGTCACCGGCGACGACTTCTCCGACGCCGTCGACTTCCTGGGCGAGGACTACTTCGAGGTCCCCGAGCAGCCCTGGCTCGACGGCTTCCGGGTGGACGAGAAGACCGTCCGGCAGTTCGTCGCGATGCCACTCGGCGGCGGCTACACCGCTGCGGAACAGCTCAGCGGGGCCGACGACGGAAGAGTCCGCATCCAGGTCACCCCGCTTCGCTCGTCGACTTGGAACGAACGGGTCGCCGCACGACGCGTGGCGCTGCCTCTGCCCGCTCCCGACATGATGAAATTGTGCGCAGAGGCACCCGAAGCCACCGGCGCGATGGGCATGGGCGCAGGTGGATCGATCACGCAGACCATCGCGACGCCCGTCGAACCACGCACCAACTGGGACACCGACGCCACCGGCGCGGCCGTCCTGCGGATCATCAACAGCGCGGACTGGGAGGGACTGACCGGAACGGCTCCGCACCACGCGCCTCCCACCATCGAGGAGTATCTGCAGTACGGCTATCCGTGGTTCGAGTGGTACGACGACTCGCTCGCGCGGCGCGGCGGCTCGAAGCTCACCGACCTGAAGACAGTGAAGGAGATCGGTGACTCGAAGGGCGAATCGCCTCTCCCCGACAACCCGAGCTTCGATCCGCCCGCACCGCACATCGTCACGGCGTGATCACCCACCGACCCCGACCACCCGGCTTCGCCGCGGCCTTCTGAGCGTCGGCGACCCAGTCGAGCGGAAAGGTTCCCTCGACCCGGATCGGCAGGTCACCCACCGCGGCGAGTTCCAGCAGCCGCGCGAGGCGGTCGTCCGCGTGAGAGTCGACCACGTCGACCGTGATCCCACGTTCGGCGGCCGGGGCCCGACCGGGCATCACCCCGACCAACCGACCGCCGTTCTGCACCAGCGCGAGGGCGTCTTCCTGCATCGCGGCGGCATCGGCGACCGCGAACCAGCCGCCCAGCGGCCAGTCGAGGAAGTCCGCACCGAGACCCCGCACGAAGTCCTCGTCGGCCGGTCGGGCGAGCCCGGCCACGTCCCACCCTCGACGCCGGGCCAGAACCAGGAGGTATCCACCGACCACCCCGGCCGCACCGGTCACGAGTAGTCGGTCGCCGCCGGGCCCGGGCTCGCCGAGAAGGTCGAGGATCTGCTCTGCGGCAAGGGCATTGATGGCAACGGTCGCCGCGGCGACGAGGTCCAGCGATTCCGGCACGACTGCCACCGCGTCAGCCGGGACCACGACCTCGTCGGCGTAGGCGCCCGTCGAATGGTCGAAGCCGGGCAGGACCCCGGCGACCCGGGTACCCGGTGCGAGGTCGACGCCGACGCCGGACTCGAGGACCGTGCCCGCGAAGTCCATACCCAGCCCGACGGGCGTGTCGCCGCTGATCACCCCCACCGAGTGGAAGAACCCGGACGAGACCGCCAGGTCGACCGGATTGATCGACGCGGCAGCGACGGCGACGCGCACCTCACCGTCCGCGGGTTGCCGCACCGGGATGTCGACGATCTCGATCGAATCGGGTCCCGACGGCGTGGTCACGACGGCGGCGCGGAAAGTGTCTCGCTATGTGTTCATGACGTTCTCCTCCTTGTGTGTAGCCCTCCTATGAACCACCATGAGAGAGCAACTCTCTATTGGGAAGTACGCACTTCGAAGTGCGTTACGCACCGGAACGAAAGGTGCCACCATGCCGACACAGACCGCGGCGGACAGACGGGCGGAAGCTCGCGCGCAGTACGACGCATTCCTCGCGCAGTGCCCCAGCCGCCAACTCCTCGACCGCATCTCCAACAAGTGGGTCGCGCTCATCCTCGCCGCGCTCGGAAGCGATGGTCCCGCGCCGGGCAACGACTGCCCGGGCGGCCCGCGGGCGATGCGCTACTCCCAACTCGCACAACGCCTGGCCGGCGTCAGCCAGAAGATGTTGACGCAGACGCTGCGGTCGATGGAACGCGATGGACTTCTCACCCGCACGGTGACTCCCACGGTTCCGGTCACCGTCACCTACGAACTCACCGACCTCGGGCTGTCCCTGCACGGCGTCATGGCGTCGATCAAGACCTGGGCCGAAGCCACATGGACGAAGTGCACGCGTCCCGCGACAGATACGACACCGCGCACCAGTGACCCGGCCGCTCTGCCGCTCGCACGCCGCCGAGCCCGATCCGACCCCAAGCAATCGCTTGGTTTGTTACGTTCAGCGACGATGGGATTCCTGAAGCAGACCACGCCGGACATCGATTTTCCGACCTGGAGCCAGGGCACGCGGGCGGAGAAGATCCGACCGATGGCGCGACACTGGGCCGAGGTCGGATTCGGGACCCCGGTCGCCTTGCACCTGTTCTACGTCGGAAAGATCCTCGCCTACATCCTGATCGGCTGGGCGATCGTCATCTCGACACCCGGCATCGACGGCTTCTTCGCCGTCACCGACTGGTACAACGAGCCGATCGTCTTCCAGAAGGTCGTCCTCTACACGATGCTGTTCGAGGTCGTGGGCTTCGGCTGCGGGTTCGGTCCGTTGAACAACCGCTTCTTCCCGCCCTTCGGTTCGATCCTCTACTGGTTGCGCCCCAAGACGATCCGCCAGCCCCCGTGGCCGCGCATCCCCTTGACCACGGGCGACACCCGAACCCCGGTCGACGTCGCGCTCTACGGCGCGCTGATCGTCGTCGTGCTGATCGCGCTGTTCAGCCCCGGGTCCGGCGCCGTCCCCGCTCTCGACACGACCGTCGGAGTTCTGCCGGTGTGGCAGATCTGGACGATCCTCGCACTCCTCGCCGCGATCGGGCTCCGCGACAAGACGGTCTTCCTCGCAGCGCGCGGGGAGGTGTACGGCGCACTCACGGTGACCTTCCTGTTCAGCGGCGTCGACATGATCATCGGCGCCAAGCTCATGTTCCTGTGCATCTGGCTGGGTGCGGCGACATCGAAGCTGAACAAGCACTTCCCCTTCGTGATCGCGACGATGATGTCGAACAACCCGATCTGGCGGTCGCCGAAGATCAAACGCAAGTTCTTCGAGGACTTCCCCGACGACCTGCGCCCCGGACGACGGTCACGCTGGATCGCCCACTTCTCCACGGCAATCGAGGGACTCGTCCCCATCGTGCTGTTCTTCTCGCACGGCGGGTGGGTCGGCGGGATCGCCGCCGCGATCATGCTCGTCTTCCACTTCGGCATCCTGTCGTCGATCCCGATGGGGGTCCCGCTCGAGTGGAATGTCTTCATGATGTTCGGCATCCTGGCGATCTTCGTGGGACACCCGGGCATCGGCCTCACCGATCTCGAATCACCCTGGCCGATACTGTTGTTCGCAGTGTCGGCGACGACAGTCGTCGTCGGCAATCTGATGCCGCGCAAAGTGTCCTTCCTGCCGGGCATGCGGTACTACGCCGGCAACTGGGACACGGGGCTGTGGTGCATCAAACCGTCGGCGTCGGCGAAGATCGAAGCCGGTATCGTCGCCATCGCCTCGATGCCGGCCGCTCAGCTCGAACGCTTCTACGGCAGTCCCGAAGCCGCCCAGATCCCGCTGTACATGGGATATGCGTTCCGCGCCTTCAACAGTCACGGTCGGGCACTGTTCACATTGGCGCACAAGGCGATGACCCCCACCCCGGAGGAGCAATATGTCCTCACCGACGGTGAGCGGATCTGCAGCACCGCGATGGGCTGGAACTTCGGCGACGGCCACCTCTCGAACGAGCAGCTGATCGAATCACTGCAGCGGCGTTGCCACTTCGAGCCGGGTGAGGTCCGGATCGTCCTGCTCGACGCCCAGCCGATTCATCGCCAGACCCAGGAGTACCGCCTTGTCGATCCGGCCACCGGCATCTTCGAACGCGGGTACGTCCGGGTCGCCGATCTCGTCACCCGCCAACCCTGGGACGACGAGGTCCCGACGACGGTCACGTGGCGCGCCGACGGGACCCACACCGGCGTGCACAGCTAGGTCTGCGCACCTAAGTCGACGCCAGGTAGCTGTGGACGAAGGTGACCGCCATCGCCCCTTCGCCGACGGCGGATGCGACGCGCTTCACCGAGTTCCGGCGGACGGCGCCGGTTCTGGTGTCCTCGACACGAATCGACGTCAATCCCTGCGCTCCGCGGAGGCCGGCCACCCGGGTGTTCGTCCTGATCTCGACATTGGGCTGTCGGACGACCCGTTCCTCGAGATAGGCGGACAGCGTCGCTGACAAGGACGGCCCGCGGACCAGCATGGTGACGCGCTTGGCGTACGCCGACAAGTTCATCACCGCCTGGCCGGCGGAGTTGCCGCCGCCGACGACGAACACCTCGAGGTCGGAGCACGTCGGCGCCTCGCTGGTCGCCGCCCCGTAGAAGAGGCCGCAGCCCATGTAGCGGTCCTCGTCGGGGAGCCCGAGGCGCCGCCACTCCACGCCGGTCGTGCACACCGCAGTCCGTGAGACGACGGTCGTCCCGTCGTTCAGCGTCGTGTACACCCGGTCGTCGGCGAAGCGGGTCTGCATCCCGTCGCGCATGAGGAGGAGCTCAGCCCCTCCGACGCCGCGTAGACCGCTGCGGACAGCCCCGCCGGCCCGGCACCGTAGATCGCGACGTCGTATTCCTTCAGCTTGGGTTCTTGGACCCACCCGAGCCGGTCCGCGAGCTCGGCGACCGTCGGGGAGTGCAGCCGCGAACCGTCGCTCAGATCGACGATCGGGAGGTCTGTCTCGTCGAGCGGCACACCGAAGTGCTGTGTGCAGTCGACGTCGGTGTCGATCGGGATCCATTGGAAGTGGACGACGCTCCGGCTGAGGAGGTCGCGCAGCTCGAACGCACGCCGGCACTGGCTGCGACCGTAGACGCTGACGAGGTCGGTGGCGTGTGAGGTGAAGGCGGTGGACATGAGGGGCTCCGTGGTTCGTGAAGTGCGGTGGCGGGGAGGGTTTCGGGATTCAGCGGGCGTGCGCGTGGTTCAGCTGCCGGACCCAGTCGTCGGGCACGCGACCGTGTCTATCGATGTGTCGTTCATGGTGAGAGCCCCTCTCGCGCAGTGTCACCGCGGCGTCGGATTCGTCCTGGTGAGTCCTTGAATCGGTGACTACAACACTCGTCCGATGGGAACCAGATGTCGTCGATGCTGACCGCCAACCCGACCGGAGGCTGCCCGGTGACGGGATTACCGGTTAGCCGGTATCAGTGCTCCCCCGAACGAACGAGAACGGCGTGTCCGAGGTGCGGAGGCGCGGGTGTTGAGCCATGATCGGTGCACACGACGAGATCGCGGTCGAGCACCCGATCGTCGTTCGCGTCGGATCGGCGCCGGCTCCAGCGTGTGCAATCCAGTACGCATGTATCGTCAATTTTGTTGCTGTTCAACATTTTTCCGCCGCGTCGAGGTGCACAGCGCCCGGCCATCGGTCACACTGGGAGAACACAGTCCTTCGCCGAGAGGGGTCAGAAGTGACCAGAACCTTCGATGCATCCACCTGGGGAGCCCCGCTCAGCGCCGCCGGCGACGACATCCTCGCGGGCGAGGTCTCGTTGCGCGAGGAATCCCTGCGGCGCAAGGTCGCCTTCTACCTCGACGCCGACGGACTGCCGGTGAGCCAGTCCTCGTGCGAGCCGTCGGAGTGGTACTCGACGCTGGTGACCCGGATGACCTCGGTGGTCATCTCCCATGGACGCGCGGTCGTTTCCATCGATGCCGCGCTTCCCCTTCACTCGTCGATCCTCGATGTCGCGTTCCCCGGGTCCGGTTCGACGGGATCGATGCTCGACATCACCGTCGTCGATCTGTCCCGGCACCGCCGCACCCTTCATGCCGCGATCCCGTCGCACCTGGTGGTGACCGGCACCATCGCAGTCGCACTGTCTCCGGTCGCTGCGGCACGGAAGACCACCGCGCAGAGTCACCGGCCCGCGATCGGCTGACCTCGGCTGCTGCCGGACAGTCGCTCAGGTACCCGACTCGGCGGCGCGCGAGACGGCTGTCGTCCCAGCGGGCGTCGCCGGTGCGTCGGCGATCCCGGACAGCAGTTGAAGCGCGTGCCGCGAAGCGGACCGCGGCTCGGTCCGATAGACGAAGATCGTCTGCTCGGGATCGTCCCCCGGGGTCAGGGCCTGATAGGCAACCGTCAGGTCACCCACCAACGGGTGGTGATACCGCTTGGTGCCGACACTGCGTTCATGCACGCGGTTGCGTGCCCACAACTTGACGAACTCTGGGCTGTGGATCGACAGTTCACCCACCAGGGCACCGAGTTTCGGATCGTCGGGGTGCTTGCCCGCGTCCATGCGAAGCATGGCGGCGGTGTCTGCGGCGACGCCGCCCCAGTCGGCGTACAGGTCGCGTGCATGCGGGTCGAGAAAGACGAAGCGTGCCTGATTCCGTTGTGCTGCAGGCATGTTCTCGAAGTCGGCGACGAGCAGACCGGCAAGCCGGTTGTGTCCCAGCACATCCAGCCGACGTCCGAGCACGAACTCAGGTTGTAGCGCCGCGTCGAAGGTCACGAGCAGTTCCCGTGTCGACTCGTGAAGACGCTGTGGCCTGTCCGCACGTCGTCGGGCCGGTTCGCGGCGGGCGATCGTGTGCAGATGTGAGCGTTCGCTGTCGTCGAGCTGAAGGGCGTCGGCCAGGGCATCGAGCACTTCCAGGGACGCACTCTTGCTCCGCCCCTGCTCCAGTCGCGTGTAGTAGTCGACGCTCACCCCGGCGAGCATCGCCAGCTCCTCGCGTCGCAGACCGTTGACCCGGCGCCTCCCGGTGTCGGATATTCCGGCGGTCTCGGGCGTCAATCGGCCGCGGGCAGCGCGGAGGAAATCGGCGAGCGACGGTTCCAGCTGATCGGCCATGTCTCCATCCTGGGGATTCGGCCGACGTGCGTCAAAGGATGTGGGTGGCCCAGTTTGTCCCAGGAAGAACTCTCTCTTCACCGGTGCTCGCGGCATCGCAACCATGGATGTCATCGCCTCGACGGCGATTCACCACCATCCCAACGAAAGTGAGCACGAACATGTCTGTCTGGATGATCACCGGAGCCGGCCGCGGACTGGGCCTCGAGATGGCTCGGGCCGCACTGCAGGCCGGCGACCGAGTCGCGGTCTGCGCGCGCCGCACCGACTCCATCCCCGAGGACGTCCGAGCCGACGCCGATGTCCTACCGGTACCGCTCGACGTCACCGATCCCGACCAGGTCGCCACCGCCGTCGCCCTGACGGTAGAGCGGTTCGGAACCATCGACGTCCTGGTCAACAACGCCGGACGCGGTCTGCTCGGTGCGGTGGAGGAGGTCACCGACGCCGAGGCGCGGTCGGTGTTCGACGTCAACGTCTTCGGACTCCTCAACACCACTCGTGCGGTCGTGCCGCTGATGCGGGCCGCCGGTCGCGGCAAACTCGTGCACATCGGATCGCGCGGAGGCTTCGAGGGCGAGCCGGGCGTCGGACTCTATTCGGCCACCAAGTTCGCGGTCGCGGGCATCAGCGAATCCCTCGCCGGCGAGCTCGCGCCGTTCGGCATCCAGAGCACCGTCGTCGAACCCGGTGTGTTCCGCACCGACTTCCTCGACGCCAGTTCGCTACAACTCCCGGCGAATCAGATTGCGGCGTATGACGGCACCCCCGCTCACGCGACACTCGACTGGGCCGCGGAGACCAACCACTCGCAGCTCGGCGATCCGGTCAAGGGCGCCGCGTTCATCCACCGGATCGTGTCGTCGGACGGTCCACTGCCGCTGCATCTTCCCGTAGGCCAGGACGCGCTCGACCGGCGGGTGGCGATCACCGAACGCATCGAGAAGGAGATCGCGCCGCTGCGCGAGGCGTCCGCAGCCACCGCGTGTGACTGACGGTCAGCGGTCGAGCACCGTCGGGCCGAGGAACTCGCAGACCTTGAGGGCCAGGGCGAGGTCGAGGCGGTCGCGGTCGCGCGGCACCTCGGCCAGCGCCTTCCCGACGCGGTACTTCACCGTGTTCCGGTGCAGGTTCAGGCGTTCGGCGGTGTGGAGGTGACTTTCCTTCGTGGCGAAGTACACCGACAGCGTCTCGCGCAGCATCGCCGCGTTCGGGGTGTCCTCGGCGAGTCCGCCCAGTACTTCGTGGACCCAGGCACGCGTCGAATCCAGTTCGCGGGCAAGTAATGACACGACGGCGACACCCCGGTCGCCGAAGCCGACGACCTGTCCGGCCGAACTCCCCGGCGTCGTGGCGACCGAATAGGCGGCGCGGGCCTGCTCGTGTGTGCGCCGGAAACCACGCGCACCCGACGCCGGGAGGCCCCAGGCGACCCTGACCCCCGGCGGCACCGTTGCCTGCGCAACGCTGTCGTCGTCGCCGCGAACTGCCAAGGGAATCCAGGCCCAGACGGTCGACCGGTCGATCGCGGTGACGATCGGGTCCCCTCCGCCACCGATCTGTACGGCCAGGTCTCGCGCCGCGCGGGTGAGCGCGCCCAGCTCGCGCGGATCGTCGTCGGCCGACCACACGATCAGCGCGAGATGCCGCCGTTCCAGGCGGTATCCGGTCTCGCTCTCGAAGTCGCGGTCGTCGGCGTCGAGGCTGTCGAGGAACGTGTGGATGGCGGCCGACTGCACGTTGCCCTCGACGCCGAGCCACCGGCGGCGCTCGTCCTCGTAGGCCTCGAACACGTAGAGCGTTATCCAGTCGATGTAGCCGAAGACGACATCTGAGATGTGCCGGATGAGCGCCATGGAGGCCTCGGCATCGAGGTCGAGTTCCTCGACCAGCCGGTAACAGCGGTGCATCATGCTGTTCTGTCCCATGTGGTACGCCCGGACGAGTGAGTTCGACGGCACGTCGCGCTGCGCCAGCCTGAGCGCATATTCCACTGCGGCAGTTGCCGGTTGGAGATGCTCGATGGGGATGTCGTTGGCCAGGACATGGATGATCGTCGACACGTTGCCGTGAACGCTGGCCGCGAGCAGTTCGATCAGCTTGGGGTCGGTGTCGAGTTGGTCGATGCCGCGGGTCATCATCGAGCTCAGCTCGGCGACGAGCTCGGACTCGCCCTCCCGCAACATCTTCGCGACCAGCGCGGCGTGTTCGAGCAGTTCGGAGCCGGCCGCGGCGGGCACCCCGGCCAGCCGGTCGCGGGCTGCGTCGCCCGCGGCCGTCGACATCGAGCGAAACGCACCCGAACCGGTCACCGGGCCGAACCCACCCGGGCGTGACGCAACGCCGACTCCGCGGCGTGGTACCCGCACAACCCGTGCACACCGGCTCCCGGCGGACTGGACTGAGAGCAGATGTACACGCCCGGGACGCCTGTCGAGTACGGATCGACCGCAAGGCGGGGACGCAGGACCATCTGCAGCCCGTTGTTGGCGCCGCCGATGATGTCACCGGCCGCGAAGTTGGCGTTGCCCTGGTGCAGAGCCTCGGTTCCCAGGCTCGTCGTGGCGACGATGCGGTCGCGGAAACCGGGGGCGAATCTCTCGATCTGCGCCACGATCTGTTCGGTGGCGTCGCCGTCGAAACCCCGCGGGACGTGGGCGTAGGCGTAGATCGGATTGATGTCACCCGCACTCCGACTGGGATCGGCGACGTACTGCTGACCGAGCAGGACGAAGGGCCGAGCCGGCATGACCCCCGCCGCGCGTTGCTTCTCCGTGTACGCGACCTCGTCGAAGTCGCCGCCGAGGTGCACGGTTCCGGCCCGAACACAGTCCGGATTGGTCCACGGGATGTCACCGTCGATGGCGAAATCGACTTTGAAGGCCGACGACCCGACGCGGTACCGCCGGTAGGAGCGACGGATTCGTGCGGGCATGGCGTCGCCGTAGATCGAAAGCACCTGCGCCGGAGACAGATCCAGCAGGACGAGGTCGGCGGTGGGGATGTCCGCACGGGAACTGACACGGACTCCGGTCTCGATCTTGCCGCCGGCGTCGAGCAGCGCCGCTGACACCGCCGCGATGATGGCGCCGGAACCGCCCTCGGCGACGGGCCATCCGTATCGATGCCCGCTCGCGGCGATCATCAGACCGAGAGAAGCCGTCAGCGGCCGGTCGAGGCGGGAGAACAGGTGCGCGGCGATCCCGCCGTAGAGCGCACGCGCCCGTCCGGTTCGGAACCACCGCGCGAGCACGGTCGCCGGCAGCACCGCACGAGGACCGAACGCCGCCAGACGGATCGGGTGTCCGGGGACGTTGACGATCGGCCGCAGCAGGTCCTCACCCAGGTCGTCGAAATGTTCGGCGAGGTCGCCGAACATGGACCGCCAGCGGACTCCGTCGTCGCCCAGACCGGCGGCGGTCTCGGCGATCGACTGGTACAGCAGCGCGGCGTCGCCGGAGTCCAGCGGGTGGGCGCAGTCGATCTCCGGCCACTTCCACACGAGCCCGTACTTCTCGAGTCCGACCTCGGCCCAGAACGGCGACCCCACCCCGAGCGGATGGAACGCCGAGCAGTGGTCGTGGATGACGCCCGGGACGGTCAGTTCGCCGGATCGTGCGCCACCCCCGACCGTGTCGGCGGCTTCCAGTACCTGCACCTGCACGCCGTTGCGGGCCAGGTGCAGGGCGGCGGCGAGCCCGTTGGGCCCGCCGCCGACCACGACAGCAGTGGTCACTGCTGCACCTGATCTGTCGCCTGCACGGGCGACGTGCCGCTGTCGTTGCGGCGCATCCGCGGTTCACGCACCACTTCAGGATCGGTGACCGCGCGACGAGCGTCAACGTCGAGAGTCCACTCGACGTCGAACGGGATCGGCCCGTTCGGGAGCCACGGCTGCTCGTTGATCGCGTCGACGACCCGGTAGGTGCCGGTCTCGATGACACCCAGCGCGGCGTCGATCACCTTGTAGGCCTGCGTGCCCTTGTGGATCGGCTGCGACTCGATCCACGCGACGGTGAACTCACCCGGCGCGAAGTTGCAGCGTCGCTGCAGGGCGGCGATCAGCTTCTCGTCGTGGAGGTGTCCGTCACCGAAGTTGAAGGCCACCAGTGAGTTACAGGAGAACTCGGCCTCGCGCAGGGTGTAGGTGTCGATGTCGGAGCCGAGATGGCGCATCATCAGCGAGTACAGCGCGCGGCCCTGGCTGTGCAGCGACCGCCACGCCAGCAGCTGGTGCATCACCACGTCGGCGACCTCCGGCGGGTACGACTCGAGCAGCTGCGTGCGGGTGTTCTTGGCCGGTCGCACAACATACTTGTCGAGCTTCTCCTCGGCGCCCGGCGCGAACGCCCAGGTCGCCGACGCCCAGTTGCCGGCGTACTGACGCATCGACGGCAGGAAGGAGACGAGGTCGGGCCGCAGGTTGCCCAGGATCGGGAAGAAGCAGAGCGCCGCGACGATCAACACCATGCCCCACGGGGTCGAGGTGTCGGTGAGGGCGTAGCCGTCCCAGGCCGGGAACCCGAGGAACAGGAACACCGACGCGTAGGCGAACAGCATGTTCCATTCGAGCGGAACGGCCAGCGGGAACGTCGACAGGATGAACAGGTGGAAGCACACCATGAGCACGACCGCGGCCACGGTGAGCGTCTTGTTGGTGGAGAAGAGCAGCACCAGGGGCGTGACGATCTCGACGATGGTGCCCAGCACGTGCCCGACGCCGCCGGCCAGCTTCGACGGCCGCATGTCGCCGGGGAAGTTGCGGTAGTGCGCACGCTTGACCGTCTTGCTCGGCAACCACGGGGTGTTCGACAGCATCGGCGGGATCACCATCGAGAAGTGATGCCCCATCTTGGAGATTCCGGCACCGACCCAGACGGTCACGATCAGCAGCTTCAGCGCGAGGATCATGTCCACGAACGGCAGGATTCCGAAAAAGATGATCGCGGGCAGGTACTGCTCGGATCGTCCCGCGAGGAAGATGACCTTGTCCCGCAGACCCATGACGACGAGCAGAGCGATCAGCGGGTACATCAGCGTCGGGTTCACCAGGCCCTGGTTGTCGGCCATCGCGGCGTCCAGCGAGTCCGACGTGACACCCGGAAGAGCGATCGCGACAACGAGATTCGTGAGGATCAGGGCGTACACCGCGACGTCGAAGGGGGTGCGGGAGTCACCCTTGGTGAAGGGCACCTTGCCGGGCCACGGTGGGAGCCGGATCGTCTTGGGGCGCAACCAGTACAGGATGCCGCCGGTCATCGGCTTGAAGTGGCCGGCCAGCGGACCCCACGAGCCGCCGATGCCGAGGATCTCCACCAGCACCGTCCACAGGATCGCCTTCTGGTAGACGATGGGTTGGTTCCACCACTCGGTGACGTGGAGCGGGTTGAGTCCGGACGTCAGGGTCGCGAGCGTGATCCCCACGCCGACGTAGAAGACGAAGACCTTCACCAGATAGATGATGTGCACCATCTTCGGTGTGCCGAATCCGTAATCGGCCCAATGGGCGCCGAGTGTGCGGATTCGGTCGAAGAACGGTCTCTGGAGGAATGTCTCCGGGTCCACTTGGGGGAAATCGGGTTGGGTGAGTCCCATTGCTGTGCACTCCTTTTCCGGTGGAATATCACTGGATTCGGGCGTCGCGGGGGTCCGTGGCGCGTGGGGTGTCGACTCGGCAGCCGGGACGGCTGCGAGGTGGTGGATCGTGTGGGGTCGTCAGATGGGCGCGGGGCTGCGCACCTCGTTGCGCAGGGTTGGCTTGTCGATCTTGCCGACGGGGTTGCGCGGCAGTGCGTCGATGACGTGGATCACGCTGGGCTGCTTGACCTTCGCGAGTCGGTCGGCGATGTGGTCGGCGAGTTCCTCGGCCGACGGGTTCCGCTCCGGGTAGGCGACCACGAAAGCGACCGGCAGCTCGCCGTAGAGCTCGTCGGGGGCGCCGACGACGGCGCATTCGAGGACGTCGGGGTGGGTGGCGAGCGCGTTCTCGATCTCCTTCGGGTAGATGTTCTCGCCGCCACGGATGATCATGTCCTTGATCCGGTCGACGAGGGTCAGGTAGCCGTCGGAGTCGAGACGGCCGACGTCACCGGTGTGCAGCCGGCCGTCGACGATGGTCGAGGCGGTGGCATCGGGACGATTCAGGTAGCCGCGCATCACGTTCGGTCCGCTGATGACGACCTCGCCGATCTCACCGGTCGGCACCTCGGCGCCCGTGGCGTCGACGACGGCGATGTGCTGGCCGGGCAGCGCAGGCCCGACCGTGCCGAGTTTGCGCACACCGTCGACCGGGTTGCAGGCCGACGCACACGTCCCCTCGGTCAGTCCGTAGCCCTCGACGATCGGGAGGCCGAAGGCCTGCTCGACCCGGTCGAGCAGTTCCTTGGAGATCGGGGCCGCCCCGCAGACCGCGAATCGCAGTGAAGCGACCGCGTCCGGGGTCAGACCGGGCTGCGAGACGAGGAGCGCGTAGATGGTCGGGACTGCGGAGAAGTACGTCGGCTTCAGTCGCGCGACGTCGTCGAAGAATCGGCTCGGCGAGAACTTGCCGGTAATGCTCAACTGCCCGCCGACCAGCATCGGCGCCAGGAAGCTCACGCAGATGGCGTTGACGTGGAACAGCGGCAGCACGAGTAGTGCGTGGTCCCGATCGGTGAGCGAGAAGTGCTGGGCCATCGCCGAACCCATGTGATGCAGGTTTCCGTGGCAGAGGCGCACGCCTTTGGGACGGCCGGTCGAGCCGGATGTGTAGATGAGCAGTGCGTCGTCGTCGAAGCTCGGCGTGGCCGGGGCGCGCCAGCGCTGGGGCGGCGACGTGGCGAGGTCGTCGACGGGGAGGAAGTCACGATCGGGATCGGTGCCACCCGCGGTGAGCCCGACGACGAGGCGTGCGCCCGAGTCCGCGAGCTGGTACTCGGCCTCATCGGGCGTGAAGGCGGGATTGACCGGCGTAGCGACCGCGCCCAGCCGCCAGGCGGCCATCAGCGTGATCAGCAGTTCGACGCGGTTCGGCAGGAAGGTCGCCACCACATCGCCCCGGCCGACACCTCGACCGGCGAACTGCTCGGCCGCGGCGTCGACGCGCTCGGCGAAGCCCACGTAGTCGAGTGCGGTCGCGTCGTCGCGAACACACGGTGCGTCGCCACGCTCGGTCAGGTCCCAGGCGAAGTAGGAACTGGTCACGGGTAGGCCTCCAAGGCAGATCACGTTTGTCCTCCGGTATGTGATTCAGAACACTAAGCAACCGCAAAGTGATCTGAAACGGCCCGGGAGGCCAGACTTGGCAGAGGCGTTTGTCCTCGGAGCACAAAAGCCTCTGCCGGGATCGCGACGCAGCATCCCCGCTGCCGACGTGGGGGTCAGCCGTCCACGTCGGCGAGGAAGTCGGCGACCGCTGTCGCGAGCCGATCCGGGGCCTCGAGCGCGACGTGGTGGCCCACCTCGTCGAACTCCATTGCGGACAGCGGCCCGCCGGAGATCTGCGCGAGCGTCTGGGCGGTGAACGCCCCTCCGGAGGATCCGACCGCGAGCATCGGCACGGCGAGCGGCACGGCAGCCCTGGCCCGGAACTCCTCCCCTTCGGCGAGCATGGACCGGTACAGACCCGCTGCCCCGCGCCAACCGCCGTCTCGGGCGAAAACCCGGACGAACTCGTCGAGATCCTCCTCGCCAACCGCCCCCTCGACAGTGGTCATCGTCGGAAAAGCCCACTCGCCGAGCACTTCCCGCTCGCGGCCGGCGATGAGCAGGTCGGGTATCCCCGGCGCGGCCAACGCACCGATGTGCCACGAACCACCCTGGGTGACATCCCCGAATCCCTCGAGTCCGAATCCGGCCAGCCCCATCTCCACGCCGACAAGGCTCCGCACGAGTTCGGGATGCCCCGAGACGAACCGATAGACCGCACCGCCCGAGATATCCTGCGCGAGAACATGTACGGGGCCGGCCGCGAGGTGTCTCACGAACTGGTGGATGTCCTCGGCGGCCATGGAACTGGTGAAGTCGTCGCCGGCGACAGCCGAATCGCCGAAACCGCGGAGGTCGAGGGCGAACACCCGATGGGTCCCCGCCAACAGCGGGATCAGCTTGTGGAACGCCCACCACGACTCGGGGAACCCGTGGACCAGGACGATCGGCGAGCCCTCCCGCCCCGCCGAGACGTAGTGCAGCACCGTTCCGTTCACCGCTGCATCGTGATGCTCGACGCCGGGGATCGTGGCCCGGACCGGGATCTGCGTGCCCATGATCATGATCGACTCCTTAGATTGACAACTAGGTTGTCAACACACGGTAGGAGTATGACAACTAGGTTGTCAACATCTCGGGGCGCGCAGTAATCTCCCGGCGTGGACGTTTCTCATGGCGCACAGTTCGCCCGCATGCTGGTCGAGACCTTCGACGCGATGACGCGCGAGGTCACCGAGAAACTGACCGAGGCCGGGCATGCGGGCCTCACGGTTTCCAATGAGCTCGCCATGGAGGCCATCGAGGAGGGGGCGGGCAACGCCGCTTCCCTCGCCCGGCACCTCGGCGTCTCCCGCCAGGCGGCCGCCAAGACCATCAGCACGCTCGAGGGACTGGGCTACGTGGAACGAGCGGCAGACACCGACGATGCGCGCCGCAAGAGTCTGCAGATCACCGCGCACGGTCGCGAGGCGATCGCGATCGGGAGTGCTGCGTTCGAGCAGATCCGTGTCCGATGGGAGGCGGCTGTCGGCGCGCACCGGGCCGCCGAGACCGAAGACGGCCTGCGCGCACTTCGGGACGACGTCGCCGGCAACTGAACGGCTCCCGGAGAAATGAAATGACCCCCTACCTGAATAGATAGGGGGTCATTCCTGGCGGTGGCGGAGGGATTTGAACCCTCGGTACGGGGTTACCGCACACAGCATTTCGAGTGCTGCACCTTCGGCCGCTCGGACACGCCACCGCGAAAGACTGTACCGCAGCAGGGCGTTGAGTCTTAAATCAGCTGGTCAGAGCCATAAAACCGGGTGCAGCGGACAATCAGTGGCCGGTGAGCTTGTCCTTGACGTCGTCGATCTTGCCCTTGACGGCGTCGGCGGCCTCGGTGATCTTCTGCTTGCCCTGGGCGTGGGCCTGATCGCCCTTGCCCTCGTTCTTCAGACTCTGATCGTCGGTGAGGCTGCCGGCGGCTTCCTTGCCACGGCCCTTCAACTCTTCGGCCTTGTTCTTGGCGTCGTCAGTGGTTCCCATGAAGCCTCCTCGGTGAGGTTCGGCGCGGCCTGGTGCCGGCCGAGGTGGAAGAACTCGGCGACCGTCACGCGCCGGTGGCTCGACGCGGGCGTCGCTCGAAGGAGCTGACTCCTGGTTCCCACCGTGCCACAGACATTCCCCGGCCTGCAGAACCGCAGGTCAGAGGATGATCAGCGGTTGTTGAAACTTCTGGGCGACCTCGGTGATCTTGTCTTTGGCCGTGGTCACGGCCTCCTGGACCTTCTCGTTTTCGGCGAGTTCGCTCAGCTTGTCCTTGGCGGTGCCGAGCGCATCCTGGACCTGCTTGCTCTCGACGAACTCGTCGATCTTGTCGCGGGCGGTGCCCAGTGCTTCCTGCACCTTGCCGCTCTCGGCCAGTTCGTTGATCTTGGACTTGGCGGTGTCGAAGGCTGCGGTGACCTTGTCGGCCGGGTCGGACATGGCTTCTCCTCGAGGATCTGGTCGGTACCAGTCCAATCTGCCAGAGCAGCACAGCGCCGACCATCGGTCGCGACCCTGAGATCCCACCGATCTTTTTGTCGCCGGCCCCTGACAGCCGCCCTCAGCGCTCGCGCTTCGTCGCGAAGAAGTCGACCATCAGCGCCCGGCACTCGTCCTCGAGTACCCCGCCCTTCACCTGGGGGCGGTGGGTGAGTCGCGGGTCCCGCACGACGTCCCACAGGGACCCGACCGCCCCGGTCTTGGGCTCCCATGCCCCGAACACGAGTGCGTCGACGCGCGAGAGCGTGATGGCACCGGCGCACATCGTGCACGGTTCGACGGTCACCGCGATCGTGCAGCCGGGGAGTCGCCAGCCGTCACCGAACGCCTGGGCGGCGGCGCGCAGGGCGAGAACCTCGGCATGAGCGGTCGGGTCACCGTCTGCTTCCCGGCGGTTGGCCGCGCGCGCGAGTTCGACGCCCTCGGGGTCGAAGACCACGGCACCGATCGGGACGTCGTCGGTACCCGACAAGGATGCGGCGTCGAGCGCCGCGCGGACCATGTTCTCCCAGGCGGGGGCGCTCATCAGGAGCCGGTCAGTGTCCGAGCGAGTCGAGAACCTTGCCCAGTTCGTCGGCGAAGCCGAGTCGGGCGGCGATCATGCCGAGCTGTTCGTCGGCGTAGAGGTCGGTGTCGCCGACGATGATGCTCATGACCGCGTCGGGCAGGCCCAGGTCGGCGAGGACCGCCAGGTCTCCCTCTTCCCACGGGTCGACGGTGTCGAGCTCGTCCGGGTCGATGTCGGGGACGTCGAGGTTCAAGGCGTCGAGGACATCGGCCGCGACGTCGTAGTCGATCGCCGCAGTGGCGTCGGAGAGCAGTAGACGAGCACCCGTCGGCGCGGGACGAATGACGATGAAGAACTCGTCGTCGACGTCGAGCAGTCCGAAGACCGCACCGGCGGAACGGAGCTCGCGGAGTTGCCTCTCGGCGTCCTCGAGATCGGAGAGCGCCGACGGCTTGAGCGCAGAGACCTTCCATCCGCTCTCGTCACGGACCACCGCGACGGCGAAACCGTCGATGTCGTCGTCCACGTCCTGCGCGTTCGACCCCGACTTCCCAAATCCGGCACCGGCCATGGGAGAAACCGTAGCCGCTATCACCGGCAGTCCCAAGTCCCGGGACGAGCAGCGATCAAGGTATGGGAACGTTGTCGGCGTGACTGCTGACTCGTCGTCCTCGCGTTCTGTGCCCACGACGCCGGTGTGCGTGCTGGGTCTGGGTCTGATCGGCGGCTCGCTGCTGCGCGTCCTGCACGACGCCGGCCACGAGACGTTCGGCTACAACCGCTCGTCGGCGACCGTCGAGGCAGCGACCGCCGACGGGTACCAGGCGTCGACAGATCTCGTCGCCACCCTGCGCCGGGCGGCCGAGACGGGTGCCGTCGTGGTGCTGGCGACGCCGGTCACGACCATCGAGCCGATCCTCTCGGCCATCGCCGAACATGCGCCCGGCGCGTTGCTGACCGACGTGATCAGCGTCAAGCAGGAAGTGGAGAAGGTGATCGCGCGGGCGCATCCCGGTGCGCGGTACGTCGGCGGCCATCCGATGGCCGGGACGAGCCGGTCGGGTTGGTCGGCAACCGATCCGACGCTGTTCCAGGGGGCGATGTGGGCGGTCACCACGACCGATCACACCGACGCCGACGACTGGCTGGCCGTCGCGTCGATCGCCCGGCTGGCGGGTTCGCGGGTCGTGCCGGTGGCGCCCGACGCCCATGACCGTGCCGTTGCCGCGATCTCGCACATGCCGCATCTGACGGCGGCCGCGACCGCGGCTGTGGGTGCCGGCGAGAGCGACCTGGCTCTGCGTCTGGCGGCCGGCAGTTTCCGCGACGGCACCCGGGTAGCCGGTACCGCGCCCGCGCTGCAGCGGGCGATGATCGAGGCCAACGGCATCGCCGTCCTGAATGTGCTCAGCGAGACCATCGACCGGCTGATCGCCGCGCGCGACGAGCTGCGCGACCACGGGACCGCGGAGATCCTGGTCGACGACGGGCATCGCGCACGCGTCGCATACGAGCGACTTCACGATGGCGAGCCGGAGCCGATCAGCGGGGTGACCATCGGTGAGCCGGGCTGGCAGGAGGAACTCCGCCGCCAGGCGCACCAGGGCAGGGTCTGGGTGGGTTAGCTAGACCCGTCGGGCGAGTCCCGGGTAATCGGTGACGAAGCCGTTCTCGTCGAGCGTGATGGTGGTGGTGGCCAACGGCGACACGAGGTCGATGCCCTTCGCGGTGGCGGTGTAGGACATCGTGGCCGCCTTGACCTCGCCGCTCGGCAGGTACATGTACACGACCGGGACGTCGACGGCCCCGTCTGCCTCGGTCAATGCCTTGCGGCGCAGCGGAAGCGCGTTGAACATCGGCGAGAGGGCGAGGTCGACGTCTTCGGCACCGTCGAAGTCCGACCGGATGATCTCGCCGTCGGGGCGCCGGATGAGCCAGGTGCCCTCGTTGTCGCGGGTGATGCCGAACTGGGTCTCCCCCGCTTCGCAGATGAGGTGCACAGTGAGGCGTTTGGTGACGCCGGACTCCGTGGTCTGCAATTCGTACGACGCCGAGAAGGCCTCATGGTCGTCGGTCTTGGCGGCGATGATCCGGCCGTAGGCCTTCATGCGCGCGCCGGAGACGACCAGGCGCACCTGTTCGAGTCGATCGGTGTCCTCACCACGCCACGTCAGCACTGTCTTGAACTCGTCCGTGGTGGCGGAGGACTGCCCGCTCTCGGGGGCTGTCTGCGGGGAACTCACACGTCTACGGTAGCGAGCCGACGGACCGATCACACATCGGACGTGCTGGTCACTCCACCAAGTGGACGACCGTGGAGACGCCGGTCAGGCGATACAGGAGGCGGTGCGTCGGGCCGACGACGCCGTCACGGTGTCCTCCACGACCACCTCGCCGTCGACGGTGATCGAGCACTTGGCGCCGCTCCCCGTCCCGGCGATCACGAGCAGGCGCAACGGATTGTCGCTGCCGGTGAACTCGACACTCCACGGATTCGACGGCGCGAACTCCGACCGCAGGCCCATCGAGTCGACGTAGAGGATGGTCGCCTGGCCGTCGATGGCGACCTCGTAGGTCACCGGCTTGTCCTGCGGGTTGACGCGCTCATCGGGTCCGCCGGGCGCCGACCGGCCGGGACCGTCGGGGGTCAGCCGCGGCGGCTCGAACGTGCGGGGAAGCGGGACCGTGTCGATCGTGGTGGGCGGGTCGGCGAGCGGCGGCTCGGTGGGCTCGTTCCGGAATATGCCGCTGAACCCGACGATCGCCACCGCCACCAGCACGACGAGTCCGAGACAGACGATGAGCGACGTCGTGGACACCTTCGGGATGCGGGACTCGTCGTCCGCCCCGGCTGTCGACTCGGCGGCGGCCCGAGCCTCTTCGCGTTCGGCCTGCTCGGCGATCCGGAGTTCGGTGTTCGTCGGCTGGCCAGGCGTGAACAGGGCGGTGCCGTCCGGGGCGTAGCCGAGCGGCGGGTACAGCTGCGGCGACGCGGATGTCTGCGTATACGGATCGTTGCCGTGATCCCGCGGGTCGCGGGCGTCGCGGTTCGGCCCGCCGTACGGCTGTCCCATCGTCGGCCTCCGGTCGAAGTGTCGTCTGTCTTCGACCTTACGGCGGGTCGCGATGGTAGTGACCCCGCGCGGTCCGGAAATACAGGTCGCTTGGGGTTCGATCCGACGCGGATCCGGTTGACCAAATGAAATCGGCTGCTTCTCGAAATGACTTCCCACGCGCGGACAGCCGGCCTCTGGGGGTCGAGGCGTCCTCGACCGATGCCGCGCTGCCGCCCCTACCCCCAGTATCTGGGGGCGGCAGCCCCCTGACAGGCCCCGCCGAAATAGTTCACCGAGTGAACTGATGCCACCTTCACACAACTGGAAACAGCGTGCAACAGATGGGCGCCGGCGCGTCGTCATCCGTGACCCGCTCGGTGTCCGAAAGTTTTTCCCTCTTCACCATAAGCGCTGGACGGGGCCTTGCCGCAAGACCCCCCACCGGGTGCAGAATCGCCTTCCCACCTGCCGGAAGTCCCACCCGCATCGCACCATCGGAGCCGCCTTGTCCGTGCCGTCCGCCCCGCTCGCCCCTGAACCCAGCACTGTCTTCGACCTGCCGCCCAGGCTGTCCGTCAAGGCTGACCCCGCTCTCATCGCCGACGACGAGCGACACTTCGCCTCGATCGCCACGAGCCTCGCCGAGAGCATCGCCGACGCGAACTCCCGGATCGCGGCGCTTCGCCGATCCGATGGCGGCGGCGGACGTCGAGCCCTGGATCGGGATCTGGAGATTCACGAGACCCTGTCCCGCGTGCGGGCTCTGAAACGCTTCGACCTCGAGGCTTGCCTGGGGCGCATCGTCGGCGCCGACGGTGAGGTGCTCTACATCGGCCGGCTCGGTCTCACCGATGCCGCCGGCCAAACCCTTCTCGTCGACTGGCGTACACCCGTGGCGGCACCTTTCTTCGCCGCGACCCTGCGTGATCCCGCAGGACTGGTCAGTCGACGCCGCTACCGCTGGACGCAAGGGCGGATCACCGACTACTGGGATGAGGTCTTCGTCGACGACCCGGCTGCTCTTGATCGTCACGCAGCTCTCGACGACCAGTCGGCGTTCATCGCCGACCTGGGCGCCGTCCGTTCGCCGCGGATGCGGGACGTGCTGGGCACTATCGCCGCCGATCAGGACGCGATCATCCGTGCCGGCTCCCACGGCGCGCTGGTCGTCGACGGCGGCCCCGGGACGGGCAAGACGGTGGTGGCCCTCCATCGGGCGGCCTATCTCGTCTACGCCGACCCTCGACTCGCCGGTAACCGCGGAGGGCTCCTCATCGTCGGTCCGCATCGCCCGTACCTCGCCTACGTCGCCGATGTGCTGCCGAGCCTCGGCGAGGAGAGCGTGCAGACGTGCACGCTCTCCGATCTCGTCGTCGAAGGGGATTCGGCGACAATGGAATCCGACGATCGCGTGGCACGACTGAAGTCGTCGGCGCGGATGGTCGGGGCTGTCGAGCCGGCGGTGGAGTTCTACGAGCAACCACCGACGACGCCGCTTGTCGTCGAAACGCCCTGGGCCGAAGTCACTCTCACTGCATCGGATTGGACCGAGGCGTTCGATGTGCCCGAGCCCGGCACGCCGCACAACGACGGCCGGGACGAGGTGTGGGAGGAACTCGTCTCGATCATCGCCTCGAAGCACGACGACGATGTTCCCTTCGGCGCACTGCGGCGTGCGCTCGCCACCGACCACGAGCTCACGTCGGCGTTCAATCGCGCGTGGCCGGTTCTGCAACCGGCGGACATCGTCGGCGATCTGTGGTCGGTGCCCGCCTATCTGCGCCGGTGTGCGCCGTGGCTGACACCTGACGAGGTGCGTGCCCTACAGCGCGACATCCCCGACGCCTGGACCGACGCCGACCTCCCGCTGCTCGACGCTGCGCGACGCAGGGTCGGGGACCCCGAAGCCGCCCTGCGCAGACGCCACCGTCGGGCGACCGTCGCGGCCGAGCGCGATCGCATGAACCAGGTGGTCGACGACCTGATCGCAGCCGGGGTGCACGACGACGGCGAGGGCCTCATGACCATGCTCCGCGGGGAGGATCTGCGCAACGCGCTCGACGACGGCGTCGTGGCCGACACCGGCACCGCGGACCCGCTGGCCGGACCATTCGCGCACATCGTCGTCGACGAGGCGCAGGAGCTGACCGACGCGCAGTGGCAGATGCTCCTCGACCGCTGCCCGTCGAAGAGCTTCACGGTGGTCGGCGACCGTGCACAAGCCCGTCACGGATTCACCGAGTCGTGGTCGGAGAGGTTGCGGCGGGTCGGGTTCGGCGACGTCGCCCTGGCGGGGCTGACCATCAACTACCGCACGCCCGAGGAGATCATGGGCGCCGCGGAACCGGTCATCCGCGCCGCGCTGCCCGACGCCAACGTCCCGACCTCGGTACGCCGCACCGGCCTGCCCGTCCGTTACGGACGACGATCCGAGCTCGCGGGGGTCGTCGACGAATGGTTGTCCGCGCATGACGAAGGACTGGTCTGCGTCATCGGCGACCCGGGCTTCGCCGAGAACGAGCGGGTCCGGTCGTTGACCCCGACCCTCGCCAAGGGGCTCGAGTTCGATCTCGTGGTGCTCGTCGATCCGGAGTCGTTCGGCGAGGGGATCGAAGGTGCCGTGGATCGGTATGTGGCGATGACGCGGGCGACGAACGAATTGGTGGTGCTCACCACAGACACGTAGATCACGTTCGTCGCCGACGAATGAACCCGCCACCGGGAGCCGGTGGCGGGTTCATTTTCTGTGCGCCCGTAGGGATTCGAACCCCAAACCTTCTGATCCGTAGTCAGATGCTCTATCCGTTGAGCTACGGGCGCGTGTTATTCAGTTGTACCGCCGTCGGCCGACTGCGGTGGCGGAGGCGAGAGGATTTGAACCTCCGGTCCCGTTTTAGCGAGACAACTCATTAGCAGTGAGTCCCATTCGGCCGCTCTGGCACGCCTCCTTGGCGGAGTCCTTTCGAACTGCCGGACGAAAGATTACACACCCGCTGCGTCCACAAGCAAACCGTTTGGTCAGAGCCGGTTTTTGCCCCTCTGGCGGGTCGGCCTACATTGGTCTGGTGAGCCTGCGAATCCGCCCCGATCTGGACACCCTTCCCGTCTACGTTCCGGGCAAGACGTTTCCCGGGGCCGTGAAGCTCGCGAGCAACGAGGTCACCGAGGGCCCGCTGCCGAGCGTCGTCGACGCCATCGCCGCCGCCGCGGCCGGAGTCAACCGCTACCCGGACAACGGGATCGTCGAACTCACCGCAGCGCTCGCCAAGAAACTCGGCGTCACCGAGGACGAGGTCCAGGTCGGCTGCGGATCGGTGATCCTCTGCCAGAACCTGATCACCATCACCAGCGGCCCCGGCGACGAGGTGGTGTTCGGCTGGCGCTCGTTCGAGACCTACCCGCTGGCCACCCGGGTCGCGGGCGCGACGCCGGTTCAGGTGCCGCTCACCGGCGACCTGACCCACGACCTCGACGCGATGGCCGCCGCCGTCACCGACCGGACCCGGTTGATGTTCGTGTGCAACCCGAACAACCCGACGGGCACTGTCGTCGAAGCGGCCGACCTCCGAGCCTTCCTGCAGAAGGTGCCGTCGGACATCCTGGTCGTGCTCGACGAGGCGTACTTCGAGTACCTGCGACTGCCGGAGAGCCAGGCCTACGACGCACTCGAACTGCGTCGTGAGTTTCCCAATCTCGTGATCCTGCGCACTTTCTCGAAGGCGTACGGCCTCGCCGGTCTCCGCGTCGGCTACGCGATCGCCGACCCCGAGGTCATCACCGCGCTCGGCAAGGTCCACGTGCCGTTCTCGGTGAGCAGCGTCGCGCAGGCGGCCGCGATCGCGAGCCTCGAGGCCGCGGACGAGCTCGTCGCCCGGACCGACGCCGTGGTCGCCGAACGTACCCGCGTGACCGATCGGCTGCGGGCCGCCGGCTACCGGGTGCCCGACTCGCAGGCCAACTTCGTCTGGCTCGATCTGGGCGAGGCCGCGATGGACTTCGCCCGGGCCGGCGTCGACGCCGGTGTGGTGATCCGTCCGTTCGACGGTGACGGCGTGCGCGTGACGGTCACCAATGCCGTCGAAGGTGACGTCTTCCTGGCGTTCGCCGAGAACTGGGGCGGAGCACGGGCCTAGCTGGCGGACCCGGCTAGAGACCGCGCGCGAGGGTCGGCCACGCAACCGCGAGGTCGCGTTCCCAGTAACCCCAGGTGTGGGTGCCGATGAGGCGGAAGCCATTGGTGTACGGGATGCGGGCGGCTCGCAGGGTCACCGCGAACTCGAGCGAGCAGCGGTAGGCACCCAGCTCCAAGGCCGACGACGAGGCCGTCACGACGTCCCGGGTGCCCTCCTCGGGTTCGATCCGACGCTGCAGATCGAGCGGGCCGATCGCACCCGACCCGGCGGAGAGGAAGATGTTCTTCCCGCGGAGTTTGTCCAGATGGTGGCTCGGGTCGTGGGCGCGCCATCCGGCGGAGCCGAACGGTCCCCACATGTTGGTCGCGTCGCCGCCGTCACGACCGACCGTCGAGCGCACATACGCCTCGTTGAACGGCCCCGACACCGGCGGACAGCCGCTGAGCGATGCGACGCCCGTGTACATCGCAGGGTTCCGTACGGTGAGCGCGAACGCCGCCTGCCCGCCCATGGACAGACCGATGATCGCGTTGCGCCCGTTGCCGTTGAACCGCTTGTCGACGAGCGGGGGCAGCTCCTTGGTCAGGAATGTCTCCCACATGGGCTTGCCGAGCTTCGCGTCGCGCTTCTTCCAGTCGGTGTAGAAGGTGCCCGACGCCCCGGCGGGAAGTACTACGTTGACGTTCTTGTCGGCGAAGAACCGGCCGGCGCGACCCTTGGTGATCCAGTCGCTGACGTCCTTGTAGTTGCCGGCACCGTCGAGCATGTACACCGTCGATCGCGGACCCGTCGCCCCCGGCGGGGTCAGGACGGACACGCGGATGCGGTCCTTCATGGCCGGGGAGTACACCCATACATCGGTGCGCAGGGCACTCATCTTCACGGTCTTGGCGATACGTGCGACGGGTTTCGGCTCGGTCGTCCGCGGTGCCGCGTGGGCCACCACCGGGGTCAATGCAGCCGTCATCAGCACACTGGCAAGGCCCGCGATCAAGCGCCTCGAAATCACGTCAAACTCCCTACCCGGCAAAACCCCGACCGCACCGGAAGTCACCGTTCGCCATGTAACTGCACCGCACCGGACAACCGGACACGTGGCGGACATCTAGACTGTCAGACTACCTGCTGGTCGGCAGGGCGAGACGCCGCGGAAGTGGCCGATCCGATACCAATCGCCACACAATCTCTGTCCCCGAGCGAAAGTCACGATGAACGCAGCGAAGACCGGTCTCGAGGACGGCGGGCTCGACGACTCCGCGTACGCGTTCGTCGCGGAGGTCGGGGTCCGGTGGTCGGACATGGATGCCTTCGGGCACGTCAACCACGCGCGCATGGTCACCCTCATGGAGGAGGCGCGCATCGCCTGGCTCCTGAGCGCCGGCGAGGAGTACGCCCCGCTGATCACCAGCGCGATGATCGTCCACGTCGACATCCGGTACCAGGCCCAACTCAGACACGACGACTCGCCACTGCGAATCGGCATGTGGATCAAGAACTTCCGGTCGGTCGACTTCACCATCGGCTACGAGATCCGCGGTGCACATGCCGACCCGGTGAGCCGCCCGGCGTGTGTGGCGAGCACCCAGATGGCCGTCGTCGACGTGGAGAAACACACTCTCCGGCGTCTCAGCCCCGGCGAGAAGGACTACCTCAAGGCCTGGTCACGACGGCTCGTAGCGAGCCGGTAGCTCCCGCGGTACGGCCGGCGAGATCCGGGCGATGTTGCCCTGCAACACATCCCGATAGATCCGAAGCTGCTCTTCGCCGCTGCGCACCTGCTCGGTGAGACGCATGGTGTTGTCGACCGAGATCTCCCGATCTCCCGAACGCGCGATCAGCGCGTCGATGCGGTCGTCCAACGTCATCGCCTTGTTGTATTCGGCGAGCACCTGGAGTTCGACGGCGGCCGACTCGACGACGTGCGCGACCTCGCCGAGTGCCTGGACGCGATCGATGAGTTCACTCCACACCGGGCGGAGCGTCGTCTCTCGCTGGTCTATCTGGGCCGCGAAGGTGCGGTCGAATCCGCCGTTGCGCTTCGCGCGGTCGAGGTCGATGCGAACAGCTCGCAGGCCGATCACGTCGGCGGCGATCTCGGCCAGCTCGGCGTGGAGGTTGACCTGGGTGCGCTGCACTTCGAAGTGGTCCGAACGCCACGCGGGGTTGCCGACGATGCGGTCGTAATAGTGGCCCGCGATGAACAGCAGTGTCTCGTAACCGTCGACGAAGGTCGCCGATCGCGGGGCGCCGGCCTGTGCCGCGTCGCGGCTGGTGGTCAGGAGCTGATCGGCCCACTGCCCGGCCTGCGGGTTGCCCGACTTCGCGGCGACCTGTCCGACGACGCCGGCGATGCGGTCGATGGCCGCCGTGCCCGCGCGTCGGACATAGCCCGAGGAGTTGACGTTGGGGGTCGGCGTGCACAGCAGGCCGGAGAAGAGCCGCTCGCGTTCCTCGATCTCGAGGTAGATGTTCTCGCGACGCTCGCGACGGATCGCGCGCGTTCCCGAGGCGAGGACGCCCTTGGCGGTCACGATGTGCTTCCGGGCGTCGTCGCGGCGACGTTGGAGACCGTTCAGCCGGTTGCGCATGACGGCGCCGACGACGCTCGGGACGACCGGGTTGGACAGCTGGTGTTCGAGCTGGACGATCGCGCGCTGCAGGCGGCGCAGGTCGCCGAACCCGGCGGGGACCGTCGGCATCGGGCGGCCGGTGGAGATCCTGCGCACCACGATCGCGCGGCCCCCGGGAGTCAGGTAACCGGCCGCGACGAGCAGCGCGGCGGTGTCGGACAGTTCGCGACGCTCACCCGGCAGTGCCGACCGGTCGCACCACTCGCGGATCTGCTCGCTGCTGCGCGCAGGCATCCGCCCCGACCCTCTCGAGCCCTGCCCTTCCGAGCCCTTGTCGACCATGCCACTGCCGCCTTACCTGGGAGATCGATGCGCCCCCCGTTTCCGCAAACACCGATTTCGATGCTACCCGCGGTTTCCGACACGCCGGGGTGACCGCGATCTCCTCACCCGGGCTCGCCCGAGGCGTTCGTGCTGTCACGATGTGGGCATGACCGATTCCGCCGAGGCCGGTACCGAACGGCACGCGAACGAGCGGGTACGCGGCCAGCTCTGGCGCGACGGCGAAGCCGTGGACGGCTTCGACATCGACGCGATCTCGGACTGCCTCGACACCGACGATCCCGACACCCTCATCTGGGCCGACCTCGAATGCCCCACCCACGAGACCCTGTCGAGGGTCGCCGCCGAGCTCGACCTCGATCCCTTCGCGGTCGAGGACACCGTCGCGGCGGCCGAACGCGTGAAGACGGTCATGTACTCCGGCCACACGTTCGTCATGGTCTACGCGATCGCCCTGCACGACGGCGCCGCCGGTGAGACCACGTCCGACGACGTCGCGGAGAACGCGTCGGGGACCGACTTCCGGGCGTCGTCGGACGGGCGCGCCCGCATGTTCGACCTGCACCGGATCTCGATCTTCGTCAAACGGAACGTTCTGATCACTGTGCGCCCGACCCCGGACTTCGACATGGACGAGGTGGTCCGGCGCTGGTCGGAGAGCGGCGCGACGCAACACGGCATGGGCGCGCTCGTCCACGGCCTGCTCGACGTCGTGGTCGACGGACATTTCGACGCGGTCCAGCGACTCGACGACGAGATCGAGGACCTCGAGGCACTGCTCTTCGACGAACGGGTCCCGGGCCGGGAACTCCAGCGCCGCACCTACGATCTGCGCAAGGACCTGGTCGTGCTGCGGCGGGTGGTCCTGCCGATGCGTGAGGTGATCGCCGGCATCCAGCGGCGCCGTCTCGAGAACCACGCGCCGCCCGAACTCGATCCCCACTTCTCGGATCTGTACGACCACGCCCTCCGCGCGTCCGAGTGGACGGAGTCGTTGCGGGACATGATCACGACCGTCTTCGAGACGAACCTGACGCTCGCCGACGCGCGGCTGAACACGGTGATGAAGAAGCTGACGGCCTGGGCCGCGATCATCGCGATTCCGACGGCCATCACCGGTTTCTACGGACAGAATGTGCCGTATCCGGGGTATCTCGCCACCTCCGGCTTCATCATGAGCATCTCTCTGATAGTTGTAATCGTGCTCGGCCTCTACATCACCTTCCGACGCCGCGATTGGTTGTGACCCGACGTTGAACTCCCCCGCCATCACGATCGATGGATTGACCAAGCGCTTCGGTGCGGTCACCGCGGTCGACGACTTGTCCTTCACGGTCGCGCCGGGGCGCGTGACGGGTTTCCTCGGACCGAATGGTTCGGGCAAGACGACCACCCTGCGAATGCTGCTGGGGCTCGTCGAGCCGACGGCGGGACGAGCACTCATCGGTGACCGCCCGTACCTGCAGATCCGGCGACCGGCGCAGGAGGTCGGGGCTGCACTCGAGGCGTCGAGCTTCCATCCGGGCCGCACCGGTCTCGGACATCTGACGACGCTGGCCCCGCAGGTCGGGGTCTCGAAGGCGCGTTGTCGCGAGATGCTGGACTTCGTCGGGCTCACCGCGGCCGCGGACCGGCGGGTCGGCGGCTACTCGATGGGCATGCGCCAGCGACTCGGGCTGGCCACCGCACTTCTCGGCGACCCGGGGGTCATCCTGCTCGACGAACCGGCTAACGGTCTCGATCCCCAGGGCATCGTCTGGTTGCGCGGACTCCTTCGATCGCTGGCCCACGAGGGGCGCACGGTGCTCTTGTCGAGTCACGTTCTGGCAGAGGTACGCAGCACCGTCGACGACGTGGTGGTCATCAGCAACGGTCGACTCGTCCGCGCGTCCACACTGACCGAGTTCGAGGACCTCGCGGTTCACGCGGTCGGGGTCCGCACGCCGAGCCCCGCGTCGTTTGTGGCCCTGGCGCGCGAACGCCACTGGCGAATCGAGGACGCCCCCGGGGGGTTCCGCATCCACGGCGTCGACACCGCGACCGTCGGCTCCGCGGCATTCGGCGCCGGGATCGAGTTGCACGAACTCACCGACGCCGGAGCCGATCTCGAGACCGTCTTCCTGCAACTGACCGGTTCGGCCACGCCGTCGATGGGAGCTGTGCGATGAAGGCGGCGCTGGTCGCGGAATACCGCAAGTTCGTCTCCACCAGGATGTGGTGGGTGCTGCTCATCGCGATGGTCGGATACCTGGCGTTCATCGGTGCCGTCCTTGCCTTTTCGATGACCGCTGACGATGCGATGAATCAGCCGGTGCTGCTCTCGGGTGGCGACCTCGCGCGGTCGATCTACGCACTGACCTCACCGATCGGATATGTCTTCGCGCTGGTGATCGGCAGCTTGGCGGTGACCGGCGAGTTCCGGCACAAGACCATCACCGCCAGCCTCCTGGTGGAACCGCGACGCGGAATCCTGTTGGTGGCCAAGTTGATCGCGGGTATTCCGATCGGCGCGCTGTACGGCATCCTCGGCACGCTCGCGGTGGTGGCGACCGCCGCGCCGGTCCTCGCGCTCCTCGGGGACGGCGCCTTCCTCGGCGACACGTCGACCATCGAGGTCATCGTCCTGTCGATGCTCGTGATGGTGTTGTGGACGGCGCTGGGCGTCGCCTTCGGGGCGGTGGTCTCAAATCAGGTCGCCTCGATCGTCATCCTGCTGGCGTTCACCCAGCTCGTCGAACCGATCGCCCGGATCGCGCTGGCCTCCTTCGACGCCACCACGTCGGTGTCGAAGTTCCTGCCCGGGTCGGCGGCCGACGCCCTGGTCGGCACGAGCTTCTACGCCAGCATGGGTGAGGGCGCCGGGGATCTGCTCCCGCAGTGGGCCGGTGCTCTCGTGATGCTGGTGTACATCGCCGCGTTCGCGGTGATCGGGCGGTACACCACGCTGCGACGCGACATCGCTTAGCTCCCGCATCAACGGGGCGTGTGCCGAGCCCGTCGTTGCAATCCGGTCACAACACCTGTCCCATCCGTCACATCTGCCCCATACTCGACGGGTTACTCGACCCACGACGAGGGGATGCCGCATGCGACGACACCGAACGCTGACCGGGGCACTGGTGGCGGTCGGGGTGTCACTCGCGCTGACACTCACCCCGGGAGTCCCGTCCGCCGTCGCCGACCAGGACACCGCCCGCATCGTCTCGACCACCGCCTTCGACGGACGCGAGCGCCTCAGGATCTGGTCGCCGTCGATGGGTCGCGAGATCACCGTCGACGTCCAGCATCCGGCCGGGGACACCAAGCGACCGACGCTGTACATGCTCGACGGCGCCGAAGCACACGACGAGGAGTCCGGCTGGTACGCGATGACGAACCTGCAGCAGCTGGGCGCGGGCGAGAAGCTCAACGTCGTGACGCCGGTCGGCGATCCGCACAGCTACTACACCGATTGGCGCGCAGTCGATCCCGGCGTCGGCAAGAAGTACATGTACGAGACGTTCCTGACCGAGGAACTGCCCCCGCTTATCGACGAGGAGTTCGGCGGCAACGGTCGCAACGCCATCGCCGGGGCGTCTATGGGCGGGGTCGCGGCCCTGACCCTCGCCACCCGACGCCCCGCGCTGTACCGCGGGGTGGCCGGGTACAGCGACTGCGCCAACATCTCGAGCCCCCAGAACCAGCTGCTCACCCGATGGGACGTGAGCCGCGGCGGCGGCAACGCGAACAACATGTGGGGCCCGATGGGCGACCCAGAGTGGAGCGCCCACGATCCCTACGTGAACGCGGAGGAGCTGCGCGGCAAGACCATCTACATGTCGTCGGGAAACGGCCTCCCCGGGAAGTACAACAACCTGCTCTCCGACCCGATCGACGAGACCTTCCAGGGCATGATCGGCGAGTTCGGCAGCTGGACCTGCACCGGACAGATGAGCAACCGCTTGAAGCAACTCGGCATCCCCTACACCTCCAACCTGCGACCCAGCGGCACCCACAAGTGGGGCTACTGGAAGGACGAACTGGCTGTGTCCTGGCCGATCCTGATGCGCTCGATCGGACTGCGCTGATTCACGCGGGACGCGGGATGGCCGCCGAGAGGCTCTGCCCGATCCACGACGGGATCTCGCGGGCGATCTCCGCCGGGGCGTGGACCTCGGCTCGATCGGCGCTGAGCGCGTACCGCCAGTCGATGTCGCCGCGCCAGATCTCGGTCAGGGTTCTCAAATCGGTCACGATGGTGGCGTCGACCTCGTAACCGGGATCGAAATCGCACACCTGCGCGTCGTCGCCCGACACGACGAGCCACCAGGTGCCCGACCTACCGATGACATCGCGAAACCTGAACTGCACCATGGTCCGTCGCCGTGGCCATCGTTCGACGGCGATGGTGCGGCGCATGTCCCACATCAGCAGGTGAGGGTCGAGGTCGGCGTCTCCGAGTTCTCCGACCCAGCGAATCCCCCACTGGCTCAACGCCTCCACCACAGTGGTCAGCTCCTGGCCCATGTCGGTCAGTGAGTACACCGAACGACCACCGATGTCCGAACGCCGAATGACCCCGGCTCGTTCCAAACTGCGCAGCCGCTTGGTGAGCAGCGCCGGCGACATCTTCGGTACGCCGCGTCGTAGTTCGTTGAAATGACGGCTGCCCAAGAGCATTTCGCGGACGATCAGGATCGTCCAGCGTTCATCCAGGAGCTCCATGGCCTTGGCGACCGGGCAGAACTGTCCATACGACGTCATCGCATCCTCCCTTGCGTCGTTGAATCCCAGTACACACCCGCGGCACGTCGATGACCAGTACAGAATGTGAACCGGAACCGGTACAGATGTTGGTCTAGAGGGAAGTCGTCCCGACGGCGGAAGCTCGTGGTGTCCGCAAACGAACCCCGACACGACCACGACGAGGAGTCCCCATCATGACCACCACCCAGCCCACCCCGTTCGACGCCGAGATCAAGGCCAAGCACCGCAAGCTCTGGGCAGCGGGCGACTATCCCGCCGTCGCCGATCTGATCGCCCCGCTGGGCCGTCGACTCGTCGACGCGCTGTACATCCGGTCCGGCGACAAGGTTCTCGACGTCGCCGCCGGCGCCGGCAACGTCGCGGTGCCGGCAGCTCGGGCCGGTGGGCACGTCGTCGCCACCGACCTCACCCCCGAGCTGCTGGAGACCGGCGAGGCGCGGCACAAGGATCTCGGCATCACCTGGCGCACCGCCGATGCCGAGGACCTCCCGTTCGACGATGACGACTTCGACATCGCAACCTCCTGCGTCGGCGTCATGTTCGCACCCAACCACCAGCGGTGCGCCGACGAACTCGTCCGCGTCGTCCATACCGGCGGCAGGATCGGCCTGATCAACTGGACGCCAACGGGTTTCATCGGCGAACTGTTCAGCGTCATGAAGCCGTATGCACCGCCGCCACCTCCCGGAGCACAGCCCGGACCGCTGTGGGGCAGCACCGACCATGTGCGATCGCTGTTCGACGGCCGCGTGACCGATCACCGGTTCACCACCACGACGGTGGAGATCGACAAGTTCCCCGACGGCGCCGCCTTCCGGGACTTCTTCAAGGCCCACTACGGCCCGACGATCGTGACCTTCCGCAACATCGCCGACGACCCGACGCGCGTCGCCGAACTCGACACCGCCATCGCCGAGCTCGCCGACCGGCACATCACCGACGGCCGCATGGAGTGGGAGTACCTGCAGGCTGTGCTCACCGTCGTGTGAGCCCCGTCCCCGCCGCGTGGCACAATCGCGACTTCCCCTCAGATGCGCCACTTCCGGCTGGCGCTTCTGGCCGGAACCAGCGATTGTGCCCGGGCGCGGGTCACGCGTGCGCGAACGCCGCCTCCGATTCCGGGTTGCGCGCGACGTAGCGCCGGCCGATAACGAAGCAGACCGCGGTGAGGATCGACGAGACGATCATGATGCAGGCCATCGGTACGGCGGTGTCGTCGCCGGCGAGGCCGCCCAGCGGGGACAACGCGCCACCCACGAGGAACATGATCCCGCCGAGCATGGCACTGCCGGCGCCCGCGGCGTCGTGGGTGTGCTCCATGGCCAGGGCGGCCGCGTTGCCGAAGATGAAGCCGATGGCCGTGGCGAGGACAAACAGCGGGACAACCAGCAGGACCGGCACCGACGACACCGCCGCGCCGAGCACCCCGCACGCGGCGAGGATCAACACGGGAAGACTGCGCTTGATGGTCGTCGCGGGATGGACCTGCCGACGCGCCAGCCTCGACGAGATCAGTCCTCCACCCATCATCCCCAGCGCGTTGACCGCAAAGGCGCAGCCGTACACCAGCTCCGACGTTCCGATGACGTTCTGGTACACGAATGACGAGCTCGAGATGTAGGCCATCAGCGCGCCGAACGCGAAGGCCTGCGTCAGTACGTAGGCCATGAACGCCGGGCGCTTCAGCCGACCGAGTAGGTCCCCGAACCGAAGTCGCGGTGCACGACGCTCCTGCGGCAGGGTCTCCGGCACCGAGGTCACCGCACCGATCAGCTGCGATACGGCCGTAGCCAGGATCACCGCGAGGATGCCGCGCCACGGAACATGTCCTGCGAGAACACCTCCCACGAGCGGTGCGATGACCGGTGCGAGACTCTGGATACTCATCATCAGCGTCATCGACCGGGCGCCGGCGAATCCGCGGAGGAGATCGGCGATGACGGCGCGGGCGATGACCATGCCGGACGCCGCCGCGAGCGCCTGCACGAACCGGGCGCCGATCAGCACCTCGATGTTCGGTGCCGCGACCACCACCACACCGGCGATGACTGCGCCGGCAGAGCCGATGATCAGCGGGAGACGCCGGCCGAACCGGTCCGAGATCGGACCCCAAATGACCTGGCCGACACCCACACCGATCAGGAACGCGGTCAGCGTCAACTGCACGTGCGTGGCGTCCGTGTGCAGAGCGTCCTGGACGTCGATGAACGAGGGCAGGTACAGATCGGTCGCGATCGGTGCGGTCGCCGACAGGAGCGCCAGAGTGAACAGGAGGCGCGCACCCAGGCCGTCGCGGGTGGTCGGAGCAGAGCTTGTCACCGGCGGGAGATTATCAGCCCAGCTGAGTACCTGCGGGTCGCGGACCGTCTGACAACCCCTTCTCCCCGTCGTTGACCTCGGCGTATTCGACGACGAGGGGCGCGTGGTCGGAGAGCCGGACATCCGGCGTCGGTTCCTTGTCGACCTCGACCCACCGCGCCCGACGCGCGAGCCCGGGTGTCGCGAGATGGTGGTCGATGCGCCACCCGACGTCCTTGACGAAGGACTCCCCCGCCCAGCTCCACCAGGTGAGCGGGCCCGGCCGGTCGCCGTGCAACGCACGCACCACGTCGACGAGCCGGCGCGACCCGGTGATCTCACCGAACCACTCTCGTTCCTCGGGCAGGAAGCCCTCCATCTTGCGGGCCGCACGCCAGTTGGTGACGTCGTGTTCGAGGTGGGCGACGTTGAGGTCGCCGAGAAGAAGGAACTCCCGCCCGGCGCGGCGTGCCGCGAGCCGGCTGCGCTGCAGTTCGCGGGCGAACGCCGCCAAGAACCGTTGTTTGCGTGCATGTTTGGCGCCGCCATCGGGCTTCTCCCGCATCGAACCGGGCCGCTGCAACTCCGCGGGCAGACCGCCCTTGGGTAGGTAGATGTTCGCGACGGTGAGGGGCCGGTCGGCCAGATCGACCTCGACATACCGCCCTTCGAGCGCGAAAGCGTTCAGCCCGCGCGCCTTCGGTGGATGCGTCAGCCAGGTACGCACTGCGGCGGGCGCGGTGCGGGTCAGGATCGCCACGCCGTTTCGTCCCGGGATCGTGCCGACGTCGACTGCCGCGGTGTAACCGGCGAACTCACCGACATCGTCGATGCCGCACCGCAACTCCTGCAGGCCCACGACATCGGGATCGCGCTGTGCCAGCCAGACGTCGAAGCCGCGCCGACGCGCCGCCCGAATCCCGTTGACGTTGAACGACGCAACGGTGAATCCGGCTCCCTCAACCTCAGACATCCCGAACGACGATCGAGGTGAGTGACGGCCGCTTGGGATCGCGGCCGTCGCCGAGGGAGACCCCGCGGAGCTTGCGTATGAGCCACGGCGTGAAGAACTCGACCGCCCACCGGGTGTCGCGAACGAGGGCGGCCACCGGATGCGAAACCGGTGCGGGTGGCAGCGGATTGCCCCAGTCGTCGGTCGCGTCGGGGAGACCGAGGGCATGCGCGGCAGCGTCGGCAAACCTCTCATGCCCGAACGGCGAGGCGTGCAGTCGGTCCGACGACCACGATCGCGGGTCCGTCAACACCGGTGCGGCGTGGAGGTCGACGAGGATAAAACCGTAGGTCGCGGCGAACTCGCGATTCATCGCGTTCAGCTCCAGCAACCGGTGCTCTTTTCGGGCGGCAAACGGGATGGTGCGGACGATGTTCGGGAAGGTCGAGACGATCACAGTGACATCCGAATCGGCGAGTCGCCGATAGATCGCATCGAGGTCGGCGCGCACCTGGGTGAGGTCAGAGCGGCCGATCACGTCGTTCATACCGAGCGGTGCGGCGACGAGATCCGGTTCGAGAGCGAGCGCCGGTTCGAGCTGATCCTCGAGAACCTGCCGCGTCCGCTTCCCACGGATCGCCAGATTGGCGTACTGCAGATCCGGGTTGAGTACCGCCATCCGCTCGGCGAGGCGATCGGCCCACCCGCGGAATTCGTACTCCGGGTGCGGGTCTCCCAGACCCTCCGTCTGACTGTCACCGATGGCGACGAACCTCGAGAACTGCACGGCGAAGATCTTAGGACGCCGCGTGCCGTGTCGTGCCTCACGTACAGATTCGCGAAGGCGCCACACGGCGATCCTGGCGGAAGCGGAGGGATTTGAACCCCCGGTGGTTTTACCCACGCTCGCTTTCAAGGCGAGTGCATTCGGCCGCTCTGCCACGCTTCCCTGACCAGCAAGAGTACGTCAAACACGGACATCGGCCGTCAGCACCCCATTGCGCCGCGCTGATCTGGTGGTAGGCGGCTCCGAGTCAGTCCTCCTCGGCTTCGCGCTCCCGCCGCGCCGCTTCGATCACCTCGGGTGGAGCCGGCTTCCGCAGCCAGGCCTGCATGCGCAGCAACCCGCCTGCGATCGTGCCGATGGCAACCACGGTGATGATGATCCAGAACAGAGTGGACATGAGCCCATTGTCCGCCCACCGAAGCCGAGTGAACACCGGTTCGGCCCGGGACGTCGCGGGACACCGTGGTTCTGGTGCCCCATGTGGAACCATCGACAGGGTGAAAGCCATCGTCGTCGAATCCGAGAACCTGTCCGTGCAGGACGTGCCCGACCCGTCGCCGGCTGCCGGTGAGGTGGTGATCGACGTGGTCGCGGCCGGTGTCAACCGTGCCGACATCCTCCAGCGAGCCGGGAACTACCCGCCGCCGCCCGGTGCCTCGGAGACGCTCGGTCTCGAGGTGTCCGGCCGGATCTCCGCGCTCGGTGACCAGGTGTCCGGTTGGGCGGTGGGCGACGAGGTGTGCGCACTCCTGGCCGGCGGCGGCTACGCGGAGAAGGTCGCGGTTCCCGCCGAGCAGGTCATGCAGGTCCCGCGTGGCGTCGACCTGGTGTCGGCGGCCGCGCTCCCCGAGGTCGCGTGCACCGTGTCGTCGAACGTCTTCGACACCGCGCACCTGAGCACGGGCGAGCTGCTTCTCATCCACGGCGGATCGAGCGGCATCGGCACCCATGCGACACAACTCGCGCATGCGATGGGCGCCCGGGTCGCGGTCACCGCCCGCACCCAGGCCAAGCTCGACCGGTGCCGCGAATATGGCGCCGAGATCCTGATCGACTACACGCGAGACGATTTCGCCCAGATCCTCAAGGACAACGGCGGCGCGACGTGATCCTCGACATCATCGGCGCGAAGTACCTGTCGTCGAACATCAAGGCGTTGAGCACCGACGGACGTCTGGTGATCATCGGGATGCAGGGCGGCACGAAAGCCGAACTCCCGATCGGCCTGCTGCTGGCCAAGCGGCTGTCGGTGATGGGCACGACGCTGCGCGCCCGTCCCGTTCACGGGCCGGGCGGCAAGGCCGAGGTGGTCGCGGCGACCATGGCCCGCACGTGGCCGTTGATCGAAGCCGGGAAGGTCGAGCCGGTCGTCGACCGCACTTTCCCCCTGGCCGACGCCGCCGCGGCGCACGACCACCTCAACAGCGGTGACGCCATCGGAAAGGTCCTGCTGACGGTGGAGTAGGTCAGCGAGCGGGGGCCGACTCCTCGTCGGCGGCGGCGACCGCCTCCTTGATCTTGCGGAACGCGATCCCGAGACAGGCGAACTCATCCGGGCTCATCGCGTCGACGACGAACCTCCGGATGACCCGGTCGCGGAGATGGACGTGGGTGGCAAGAGTCTCGCGGCCCTGATCGGTGAGGTGAACAAGTCGATGGCGCCCGTCCGCCTTCGACTCGAGTCGTTCGACGTCGCCGACCTCGCTGAGTCGCGCGATCATGCGCGACACGGTGCTGACGCGCATGTGCACGGTGTCGGCCACCTCGCTGACACCCAGCTTCGGCGATTGCGAGATCGCCTCGAGGATGCGCAGGTCCGACAGCGACAGGCCGCGCCTTACGAACTCGTCGTTGACGCGCGCGAACAACGCCCATCCACCGTCGACGAGGTAGAACCAACTCTCGGCCTCGGCAGAGGTGAGTGACCGCGGAGGACCTGATGCTCGATCATCCTTGTTTCCCGACACAACAGGACAACATACATTGTTGTTAATTCGGGACGCGCAATAGTGAATACCGTGCGGGGTTGCGCTGTCCTCTGTTCAGGCGAGTGAACCCAGGGTCCGGACCAGGTGGTCCACCTCGTACGGCGTCGAATACGGTGCGAGACCCACGGTGACGGCACCCCCGAACTCGGGTGCGCCCATCCGCACCAGCGCTCGGTGAGGGACGTCGGCAAGCGCACACACCCCGTTGTCGGCGAGGCGACGCACCACCTTGTCGGCGCTCACCCCGTCAACGGTGAAGCTCACCAGCGGCACCCGGTTCTCCTCGGTGCCGACCACATTGACGTGATTGAGCTGGGTCAGCGTCGTGACCAGGTAATAGGTCAGCCGCTGCAGGTACTCGTAGACGCCGTCGAGGGAGGTGATCAGACGGCGCCGGCGTTTTCCGATGCCATCCTCGTCCAGTCCCGCGATGTGTTCGACCGAGGCCACCAGTCCGGCGAGCATCGACCCCTGGTGGGGTTCCGGTTCGAGTCGTGCCGGCCCCTTGGCGCCCGGGTCCATCGACATCAGTCGTAACCGGTCGATGACCTGGGGTTCGCGAAACACCATCGCCGACATCCGCGGGCCGCCCCAGCGTTCGGCGGAGACCACCAGGACGTCGGCCCGAGCTCGTGGATGTCCAGCGACAGGTACGGCGCGGCATTGGTGGCGTCGACGACGAACAGCGCGCCCGCCTCGCGGACCAGCGGCGTGATCTCGCCGATGTCGGTGATGGCACCCGTCGTCGACGAGGCGAGGGTCACGGCGACGACCTCGGTCTCCGGAGTGATGAGGTCACCGAACTGCCATGCGGGCAGCGCACCGCTCTCGACGTCGACCTCGGCCCACCTGATCCGACCGGCATACCGCTCGGCCGCGCGGACCCACGGAACGATGTTCGGCTCGTCGTCCTGCCGGGTCACCACCACATCGCCGCGCAGGAACGCGTGCGGGGAGAGCGCCTCGGCCAGGCAGGCCAGCAGCGAGTAGCGCGACGGACCGAGGACCACGCCCGCGGCGTCGCCGCCCACGAGATCGGCGATCGCGCGTCGAGCGCTGTCGGTGACATCCGCGGAGGCGCGGGCCGACGGGTACACGCCACCGGGAGCCGCCGCCAGATGACGGAAGCTGGTGGTCACCGCCGTGGCGACCGAATCCGGAACCTGCATACCCGCCTGGGGGTCGAGGTGAATCCAGCCGTCGCCGAGCGATGGAATCAATCCACGCACATAGGCGACGTCGAAAGCCATGGCACGAGGATAGACGCCCTTACTCGCGCCGTTCACCACCTCTGGTGAGTGCTGGCACCCGAACGATCCGCGCCCGGCGAGGTCTCGGTCGATCTGGATGGGCACAATGGGAGCCATGGCAATCGATGGCACTCCAGGACCCGGTTCGACGCCCGGCAGCCCCTTCGGCGCCGGCGACTCCGAGAACGTGATCGTGGTGGGCGCGGGCGTGGACGGCCCGAAATCCGGCGACGAGTCGTCGGAGTCGACGAGCGTCGCCGACATGGTCGAGCAGCCCGCCAAGGTCATGCGGATCGGCACGATGATCAAGCAGCTGCTCGAGGAGGTGCGGGCCGCACCTCTCGACGAAGCCTCGCGCAACCGGTTACGCGAGATCCACGAGTCGTCGATCCGCGAACTCGAGGAGGGCCTCGCGCCCGAGCTGCGCGAAGAGCTCGAGCGCCTCGCACTGCCGTTCTCCGACGATCAGACTCCGTCCGACGCCGAGCTGCGGATCGCGCAGGCCCAGCTCGTCGGCTGGCTGGAAGGCCTCTTCCACGGAATCCAGACGGCACTGTTCGCCCAGCAGATGGCGGCCCGCGCCCAGCTCGAACAGATGCGTCAGGGTGCACTGCCCCCGGGCATGCCCGGACCCGGCGGTGGCCCTGGCCACAGCACCGGCCAGTACCTCTGAGTCTCGGCGCGGGTACGCTGACTCCTCGTGTCAGCGGTAGTAGACGACGACGCGATACCCGCGCGTCCCGAGAGTTCTGAGTCACGCACCTTCGCGCGTGCGGTCAAGGACCTCCGCGACGGTCTCGCCAGCCGCGAGCTGTGGTTCCATCTGGGTTGGCAGGACATCAGGCAGCGGTATCGCCGGTCGGTGCTGGGCCCGCTCTGGATCACCATCGCCACCGGCGTCACCGCGACCGCGATGGGCCTGCTGTACGGCGAACTGTTCGGCATGGACATCAAGGTGTTCCTGCCGTACGTCGCGCTGGGCTTCATCTTCTGGAACTTCATCCAGACCTCGATCCTCGACGGCGCGGAGGTGTTCGCGAAGAACGAAGGCCTGATCAAACAGCTCCCGGCCCCGGTCAGCGTCCACGTCTACCGGGTCGTGTGGCGGTCGCTGATCATCTTCGCGCACAACGTGGTGATCATCGTGATCATCTTCGCGATCTTCACACCGCCGCTGAACTGGACCGTGTTCCTCATCGTCCCGGCCATCGGCCTGTACGTGCTGAACGCGGTGTGGGTGACGATCGTCTTCGGCATCCTGTCCACCCGCTTCCGCGACATCGGTCAGCTCCTGACCACCGCGGTGCAGCTGGTGTTCTTCATGACGCCGATCATCTGGACGACGTCGAGCCTGAGCAGCGCGACCGGCGAGACGTCGTCGCGGCTGAAGCTGGTCGAGCTGAACCCGATGTTCCATTACCTCGAGATCGCGCGCGGACCGCTGCTCGGCGAACCGGTGGAGTTCTACCACTGGGCCGTCGTCCTCGGATGCACCGCCGTCGGCTGGGTTCTGGGCATGCTGGTGATGCGCAACTACCGCGCCCGCGTGGCGTACTGGGTGTAGGGACTCAACTGATGGCCAGAAACAACAACCTCGAGGACAACCGGGTCCGCGTCGACACGTGGGATGCCTGCGTCGACTTCCCTATCTTCGACGCCAAGACGCGTTCGCTGAAGAAGTCCGTCATCGGCGCCGCCGGCGGTGTCATCGGATCCAACGCGTCGAACGTGGTGGTCGTCGAGGCTCTCAAGAACATCAACCTGCACCTCAAACACGGCGACCGCATCGGTCTCGTCGGCCACAACGGCGCCGGCAAGTCGACGCTGCTGCGCCTGCTGTCGGGTATCTACGAACCGACCCGCGGCGCCTGCCGGGTGCATGGTCGCGTCGCCCCGGTCTTCGATCTCGGCGTCGGCATGGACCCCGAGATCTCGGGCTACGAGAACATCATCATCCGCGGCATGTTCCTGGGCATGACCCGCAAGGAGATGCTGAAGAAGATCGACGACATCGCAGAGTTCACCGAACTCGGCGACTACCTGCAGATGCCGCTGCGCACCTACTCCACCGGTATGCGCGTCCGCATCGCACTCGGCGTCGTGACGTCGATCGACCCGGAGATCCTCATCCTCGACGAGGGCATCGGCGCGGTCGATGCCGACTTCATGAAGAAGGCGCGCGGTCGTCTGCAGGCGCTCGTCGAGCGTTCCGGAATCCTGGTCTTCGCCAGCCACTCCAACGAGTTCCTCGCCCAGCTCTGCGATCGCGCGCTGTGGATCGACAAGGGTGAGGTCCGCATGGAGGGCGGCATCGAAGAGGTCGTCGAGGCCTATGAGGGCCCGGGCGCCGCAGCCCACGTCCGCAAGGTGATCGCCCAGGTCCAGGCCGATTCGCAGAAGGCTTCCGAGTGAGCGGTTCCCGGCCGAAGAAGGTGATCGCGGTGGTGGTGACCCACCGTCGCGTCGAACTGCTCGCCGAATCCCTCGCGGTGGTGTCCGGCCAGGACAGGCCCGTCGACCACCTTGTCGTCGTCGACAACGCCGACGAGCCCGAGGTCGCCGAACTCGTTGCCGCTCAGCCCGTTCCCACCACGTACCTGGGGTCGCAGCGCAACCTCGGTGGCGCCGGCGGGTTCGCGCTGGGCATGCTGCACGCACTCGCGCTCGGCGCCGACTGGGTCTGGTGCGCCGACGACGACGGCCGGCCCGACGGATCGTCGGTGCTCTCCACACTGCTCGACTGCGCGAAGCGTCACGACCTCGACGAGGTGTCGCCGGTGGTCGCCAACCTCGACGACCCGGACACCCTTGCCTTCCCGCTGCGACGCGGGCTCGTGTGGCGCCGCAAGCGTTCTGAGCTCTTCGCCGACGGTGAGGCCCAGTCTGACGATCTCCTGCCCGGTATCGCGTCGCTGTTCAACGGCGCGCTGTTCTCGGCGAAATGCCTCGAGCAGGTCGGCGTCCCCGATCTCCGGTTGTTCTTCCGCGGCGACGAGGTCGAGGTGCACCGCCGTCTGGTTCGCTCCGGGGTGAAGTTCGGTACCTGCCTGCGAGCCGGCTACCTGCATCCGGACGGTTCCGCGGAGTTCCGCCCGATCCTGGGTGGCCGCATGCACACCCAGTACCCGGACAACGACACCAAGCGCTATTTCACCTACCGCAACCGCGGCTACCTCATGAGCCAGCCCGGTATGCGCAAGCTGCTCCCCCAGGAGTACGCCCGCTTCGGCTGGTTCTTCCTTGTGCAGCAACGTGACCCGAAGGCGTTCGCCGAGTGGGTACGACTGCGCGGATTGGGTCGTCGGGAGCGGTTCACAAGGCCCTGAGTCGGCGCGAATTGTTGCGGCAGTCGGTCCCGTATTCCGGTACCAACTGCCGCAACTTTTTTCAGAGCCCGGCGCGCGGGGTCATGCCGAGCGCGGCGACACCACCGACCACCCCGATTCCGGCGAGCACCCACCACGCCGAGACGAACCCGTCGTGCACGTCGTCGTAGAGAACCGCGGTGCCGACGATCGCGACGAACACGCTGACACCCAACGACATTCCGATCTGGCGGTTCATGCTGACCACCGCACTGCCGGTCGCCGCCTGATGGGCGGGTAGGTCGGCCGTCGCGGAGGACAGGATCGACGGCAGCGCGAATCCGACACCGGCACCGCCGATGAGCCAGCCGGGCAGCATCTCGGTGGCGAAGTCCGGGGTCGCGTCGACCGACAGCGCGACCATCCCGATCCCGACCGCGAACAGGACACAGCCCGCGGCCACGATGACGCCCACCGGAATCCTCGCATTGAGGCGATCGGCGACCGCCGCGAAGATCGGGACCATCAGCGGTCCGGTGGACACCGCCAACCCGGTCGTGATCGCCGAGAACCCCCAGACCTGTTGTAACCACAGGATGTTGGCGAGCAGCGCGCCGGCGAACGGAATCGAGAAGAGCAGGATGGCCACGTTGGCGTAGGAGAAGGCCCGAACCCGCAACAACGCGGGGTCGATGACCGGTTCGGCGTGGCGTCGGGAACTCAGCACGAACCCGGCGAACGCCACCAGCGCAACGAGCCATGCACCGATGATGCGGGAATCCGACCAGCACCATTCACTCCCCTGCACCAGACCCAAGGTCAGCCCACCCACGGCCACCACGAGCAGACCGGCGCCGAGAGCATCGGGAAACGCAGTCACAGAATCGTTTCGGGAGCGGACGAGAACGAGCGCACCCGCGATGAGAGCGGCGATGCCCACCGGGATGTTCACCAGGAACACCCACCGCCACGACGCCTCCACCAACACGCCTCCCACAGCGGGACCGAAAGCGGCGGCGAGCGCACCGGTGGCCGCCCAGATCTTCACACCGCGCGCACGACGCTCCGGCGGCAATGTCGACACCACCAGCCCGAGGCTTGCCGGCGTCAGGATCGCCGCACCGACGGCCTGCAGCGCACGGAATGCGACGAGCCACCAAACACCCTGTGCTGCAGCGCAGGCTGCACTGGCGACGGTGAACAGTGCGAGACCCAGAAGGAACCCACCTTTACGGCCATAGCGATCGACGATCCGGCCCGCCGGGACGAGGAGCGCCGCATAGAGAATCGCGTACGCGTTGAGGATCCACGACATCGCGGACAGGCTCGCGCCGTCGAAGTCGGCACTGATGTCGTCGAACGCGACGTTGACGATGAACACGTCCAGGCTGGCCATGAACGCGGCGCCGGACAGGATGAGCAGCGTGAGCCCGGGACGGGCGAGAACCGGTGACGCTGCGGCGGAGTCGGTTTCGGTACGCGTGGAGGTCATCGGGCCGACCACCCCACGACGCGGCGGCTCTGGCGCGCGGAAGCGAGGAGCCGCCCGTTGCGGTCACGGAGGGTGGTGTCGTCGACGGACCAGCCGCCCGACGTGGAGATGTTGCGGGTGTGCACGAGGACCGGCGCCGGTTCGGGATCGTCGAGCGCTGCGGTGATGTGCATCGAGAAGGCGACGGTGGGGATGGCCAGGGGTGCGGTCAGTGTGGGGAAGACCGCGGGCGGCAGACAATCGGCGAGCAGGCCGAGGTAGGCCGCGTCGAGCGCCATGGGGGCACGCGTCGAGATCCACGCACGCATCCACGGGTCGTCGGCGCCGGTCAGCGGCAGCGGGCCATCGACCGGGCGAAGGTCGAGGTGACCGCCCATGGGGACGATCTCCGGCGGGATGTCGAACTGCGCGAGCCCTTCCGGACCCGGCACGGCCGCCGTGAAGTCGACGATGTCATCGGCAGCGGCGTCGCCGACCCGCCCCGCCGTCACCGAGGCGATCGCGATCTCGGCGGTTCCCTGCGTGACGGCCACGTCGACGATCCGCGTGTGCCGGCCGACCTCACGGACCGACGGCGTCAGGATGAGTTCGCCGCCGGCCGGTTTGCCGACGAACCGCAGGTCCACCGCGCGGACCGACGCCCCCGGCACCGCATCGGCTGCGACGTGTACGGCGAGCGCGACGATCGCCCCGCCGAACGGGCCCGACCAGCCCCACCAACTCTCGTCGATGGTTGCCGCCCACCTCCCCGAACCGACCGGCAACGCCCCGAATTCTCCCGCCAGACCACCGGCAGCGTTCCACTGCCTGCTGAGTTGTTTCATGCAACTCATGCAAGCAGGTTGAGTTGCTTCACGCAACCCACTATCGTCGAGGGCATGCGCCGCGCCTCTTTCACCGACATGAACTGCTCGGTCGCCCAGAGCCTGGAGATCGTCGGCGAGTGGTGGACCCTGCTCATCGTTCGCGATGCCCTGTTCGGCGTGACTCGGTTCGACGAGTTCTCGACGCGGCTCGGTATCGCCCGCAACGTCCTGACCCAGCGTCTCGACACCCTCGTCGAGCACGGCGTGATGACCAAGGAGCCCTACCAGGACAACCCGGTCCGCTACGACTACCGCCTCACCGACAAGGGGCGTGACCTGTGGACCGTCGTCACCGCGCTACGGCAATGGGGCGACAAGTGGACCACCGACGACGGCGCGCCGGTGGAGTCGACGCACACCTGCGGCGACACGATGACCGTCGAGCCGCACTGCTCGGTCTGCGGCGAGCACGTCGAACTCGCCGACCTCCGCGTTCGCCCGGGGCCGGGCGCGCGGGAGAACAACCCGCTTTCCGGGTTGCATCGATAGCTCCCAGCTGCGTCGATGGCGGACTCTTCCCGAGCAAACTAGAACGTGTTCTACTGTGGGGAGAGTTCCGTCTGGACGTCCTTGAGGAGCATGATGCGGTTCACTTTCGCCGAGGCCATGACCGACCCGTCGTACTACGCGCCGCTCGCGCAGGCCGCGGAGAAGGCAGGGTACGCCGGCTTCACCATCCCCGACTCGCTCGCCTATCCCGAGGAATCGGACGCCAAATACCCGTACACCCCCGACGGCAATCGCGAGTTTCTCGACGGCAAGGCGTTCATCGAGACCTTCATCCAGGCCGCGGCACTGGGCGCGGTCACCTCGACTATCCGCTTCACCCCGTTCGTGTTGAAACTTCCCGTCCGTCCGCCGGCCCTGGTCGCCAAGCAGGCCAGTTCGGTCGCCTTCCTCACCGGTAACCGCCTCGCCCTCGGCGTCGGCACGAGCCCGTGGCCCGAGGACTACGACTTCATGGGTGTCGACTTCCGCCGCCGCGGCAAGCGGATGGACGAGTGTATGGACATCATCCGCGGCCTCACCACGGGCGAGTACTTCGAGTTCCACGGCGAGTTCTACGACATCCCGAAGATCAAGATGACGCCCGCGCCCACCGAGCCCATCCCGCTGCTCGTGGGCGGCCACGCGGACGCCGCACTCAAACGAGCGGTGATCCGTGGCGACGGTTGGATGCACGGCGGCGGCCCGCCCGAAGAACTCGACACGCTTCTCGATCGGATCAACGAGATCCGCAAGGCGGAGGGCAAGGCCGACGATCCGTTCGAGATTCACGTGATCTCGATGGACGCCTACACGGTCGATGGATGTAAGCGCTTGGAGGACAAGGGGATCACCGATGTGATCGTCGGTTTCCGGCTACCGTATGTAATGGGTCAGGACACCGAGCCGCTCCAGACCAAGATCGATCATCTGAACTGGTACGCGGACAACGTGATCGCGAAGGTCAACGACTGATTCGGTTGTGCAGCGGTCTCCGTGACAGTCCCCGACGTTGCGGCCGGCCCTCGACCAGCTGTCAGGCAGGCACCTTGTCGAGGAAGCCGCGAACGTCACGGATGCGCTGGTCCGCGTCGACCACCACCACGTCGAAACCGACGACGACCGGCTCCTCGCCGTCCGGGCCCAGACCCCATTGGAAACGAACCTGCTGATGGTGGGCATCGACCTCGCCCACGGAGGTGAACACGAAGCCCGGGAACTGGGCATGCACGGCCTGGATGGTCATTCCGACGGCTTCGCGGCCCTGCACCTCGGCAAGCGGGTCGACGTACGCGCAATCCTCGGACCAGTGATCGGCGAGAAGTTCGGCGCGTGCCGCCTCGTCGGTGGCGTTCCAGGTGTCGAGGTAACGGGTGACAGTTTCTTTCATGGTGTCTTCCTTGTCTTTTCTCGAATGAGCTGCACCCGAAGTCTCACCGCTGGTCGACCGGCGGTCGATTACCCGCGAGGTCATGGTCGTCCGGATCCGGACTGCCTACGCTCGGGGCATGACTTCGACGGCGACAACTCCATCGGTCGGCAATGAATTGCGCCGCTGGCGCGAGCTGCGATCCCTCAGCCAGCTCGCCCTCGCCACGCAGGCGGAGGTGAGCACCCGGCATCTGAGCTTCGTCGAGAACGGACGGTCCCGGCCGACACCGGAGATGATTGTCCGTCTGGCAGAGGTGATGCGGGTACCCATGGGCGAGCAGAATCGACTTCTGCTCGCCGGAGGCTACGCTCCTCGCTATCCGCACCGTGCCACCGACGACGAGGCGCTCGCGCCGGTGATGGCCGGACTGCGGCGCTTGTTGGACGCCCACGCGCCGTACCCCGCTTTGCTCCTCGATGACCATTGGGACGTCGTCGATGCCAACGAGCCCGTCGATGCGCTGGTCACCGGTTGTGATCCCGGTCTGATCGAGCCGCCGCTGAACGTGATCCGGCTCTGCTTGCACCCGCGAGGACTCGCGCCGCGCATCCGCAACCTGCCCGCTTGGCGAACACACCTGATTCACCAACTCGAGCAGCGCATCGCCCACACCGGCGGTGACCCCGACCTGGTCTCACTCCTGGAGGACGTCACCGCCTACCCCTCCGACGGAACTCCACCCGCCCGATCGCTGGTCGACCCTGTCATCCCGATGGAGATCGAGGTAGGCGACGATGTACTCCGGCTCTTCAGCGTGACCAGCCAGATCGAGAGTGCATCAGACGTCACCCTCCGTGGGCTCCATCTCGAGACTTTCGTACCCGCGGACGACACCACGCGGCAGCTGCTGAGTCGGTGACAGGAAACTGAGCGGCCTCCGCACGCGCTGAGCACCCGGCCCAGGCCAGGCCGGCGAGTCTCGCCTCGCATCCGCGGAAAGACGGCGAGGCCCATGCTGTCCGACATCATGCGACTTCGCGATCACCTCCGAGGTCATGATTGTCCTTCTGAGAGTGCCGCTTTCGGATCAGGCGACTGGTGTCGCCCAGCAACTGCGCTTCGATGCTGCCACTGGGGGGCACCGGTCGGCGCTGTTGCACGGCACCTCCCCCTGGGGCAGACTGCAGACACGGACAATGCAGACCCCAGGTGTGAGCAATCACCGGGTGGGAGGACAGCGATGACCGATTCACCCGGTGGGTCGGCCTCGTGGTCGACGCAGGGTGCCGGTCGGGTGAACGGTTCGTCTCGCCTGAACAGGCGTACCTTCTTCAAGGCCGCGGGGGTCACCGGTACCGCGCTTCTCGGCGCCTCGGCACTCGCCGCATGCGGCGGGTCGTCCGTCTCGCCGACTACCTTGCGGGTCGCCATCGCAGGTGAACCCGATCAGCTCGATCCGCAGAAATCCAGTTCGTACTTCACCTTCGAGGTGCTCGAGAACGTCTTCGACACCCTCGTCGAACCTGACGAGAACCTGCAGATGCAACCGGCTCTCGCCGAGAGCTGGGAGGTCAGCCCCGACGCCCGGCAGTGGACGTTCCTGCTGCGGCCCGGGGTGACCTTCCACAACGGCGACACCCTCACCGCCGCCGACGTCGAGTTCTCGTTCCGACGCATCCTCGACGAGGAGCTGTCCAACGCCTGGAAACTCGAGGCCATCGAATCGATCACCGCGCTCGACGACCGCCGCGTGCAGTTCACCGTCCGCGAACCCACCCCGAACCTACTCACCAACATCGGCGGCTTCAAAGGACTGGCGATCGTCAACCGGCGCAACGTCGAATCCGGGGAGATCGCAACGAAACCCGTGGGCACGGGCCCGTTCTCGTTCGTCTCGCGCTCCCCCGGCGCGTCGATCGTGCTGAAGGCCAACCCCGACTACTGGGGTGGGCCGCCGGCGATCGACGGCGTGAACTACAGCTTCATCTCGCAGGGCACGACGGCGGTGTCGGCATTGCGCTCCGGCGAGATCGATTGGACGGACGCGATTCCCGCGCAGCAGCTGAACATCCTGTCGCGGGACGACACCCTAGAAGTCGGCACCGTCACGGCCAACGACTACTGGTACATCACGATGAACTTCGACGCCAAGCCGTTCGAGGACACCCGCGTGCGCCAGGCCGTCGCCTACGCCATCGACCGACCATCGATCGCGCAGGTCGTCGGATACGGCACCGCCACACCCAACGAACTCGCGATCCCGTCGACCAGCCCGTGGTTCGCGCCCTACGACCGCTACACCGCGGGCCTCGACCGCGCTCAAGCCGTCGACAAGGCGAAAGACCTGTTGCGCCAGGCCGGTATCCGGTCGATGGACATGCGGCTCATGGTGACCACCGAGTACCCCGAGACCGTGACCGCCGCGCAGGTGATCGCGTCGAACCTCGCGGACGTCGGCATCACCGTCAAGATCGAGCAACTCGACTTCGGTGCGTGGCTCGATCGGCAGGCTGCCGGTGACTTCGATGCCCTCCTGCTCGGTTGGCTGGGCAACATCGATCCCGATGACTTCTACTACGCTCAGCATCACTCGAAGGGGACGTCGAACGCGCAGAAGTACTCGAACCCGCAGGTGGACGCGTTGCTCGACCGGGGACGCACCGAACTCGGTGTCGAAACCCGCAAGGGCATCTACGCCGACGCCGCCGGCCGGATAGCCGATGACGTCAGCTATCTGTACCTCTACAACCCTTCTGCCACGCAGGCGTTTTCGAGGGAGCTCCACGGGTACACGGTCCGGTCCGACAAAGCCGTCCGGTTCCGGTCCGTCCGGCTGGAGAGGAGCTGACGTGACCGCGCTCCGTTCCCCGCTGCTGCGCTTCATCCTCATCCGGCTCGCCTACACCGTCGCCGTCTTGCTGGGGGTGATCGTCGCGGTATTCTTCCTGATCCAGATCGTGCCCGGCGACCCGGTGCGCATCGCACTCGGCACGCGCTACACGCCGGAATCGTATGAGGCGCTTCGCAGTGCATCCGGCCTGGATCAGCCGCTCGCCAACCAACTGTTCGCCTACGTCGGCAATGCCTTCACCGGCGATCTCGGGGTGAGCTTTCGCAACAGCGAACCCGTCACGACCATGCTGTTCGACCGGTTGCCCGCCACCATCACGCTCGCCCTCGCCGCCATCGTGGTGGCACTGCTCATCGCGATCCCGCTGGGGTCGTGGGCGGCTCTCCGCGAAGGCCGACTGGCCGACAACGTCATTCGCGTCATCAGCCAGTTCGGCATCTCGGTCCCGGACTTCTGGATGGGCATCCTGCTGATCGGTCTCTTCTCGACCGCGCTCGGCTGGCTGCCGTCGGCGGGATACCAGCCGTTCGCCGACGGGCCGCTCGGTTGGTTCGAGCATCTCGTCCTGCCCGCGGTGACGGTCGGGGTCGTGACGGGCGCGATCATGACGCGGTACGTCCGATCATCGGTGCTCGAGGTCGTGAACACGCCGTTCGTCACCACCGCCGAGTCAAAAGGCCTGAGCAAGAAGAAGATCATGCTCGACCACGTGGGACGCAACGCCCTGGTGCCCGTCCTCACCATCTCCGGTATCCAGTTCGCCGGGCTCCTCGGTGGCGTCATCGTCGTCGAGGTCGTGTTCGCCTGGCCGGGCCTGGGACTGCTGGTCTACGACTCGGTCGCGGCCCGCGACTACCCGGTGCTGCAGGGCGCCATCCTGCTGATCGCGGTGATCTTCCTGTTCGTGAACCTCGTCGTGGACATCCTCTACGCCGTCATCGATCCGAGGATCCGGTTGTCATGACACCCACCGCACCCGACCCTCCCGCCGCCACGGATTCGGCCTGTCGCCTGCTGCTCCGCAATCGCGCATCGGTCGCGGGCCTGGTCGTCATCGCGGTCGTCGTCGTCGCGGCGGTCTTCGGTCCGCTCATCGCCCCCTACGGCGCCAACGCGATCGACGTGCCGAACGCACTGCAGGCACCGAGCTGGTCGCATCTGTTCGGTACAGACGACCTCGGTCGCGACGTCTTCTCCCGGGTCGTGCTCGCGGCGTCGGTGAGCTTGCGGGTCGCGGTGATCGCCGTGGCGATCTCCCTCACGGTCGGCGTGATCCTCGGGATGGTCGCGGGTTTCGCCGGCGGGGTGCTCGACACGGCGCTCATGCGCATCGTCGACGTGGTGTTCTCGTTCCCCGTGCTCCTTCTGGCACTGGCGATCGTCGCGGTCCTGGGGCCCGGGGTCACATCGGCGATGATCGCCATCGGCGTCGTCTACATCCCGATCTTCGCTCGGGTCGCCCGCGCGGACACGTTGCGGGTGCGGCAGACCCAGTACGTGCAGTCGGCCCGGACGATGGGGGTGCGTACGTCCCGCATCCTGTTCAGCCATGTGCTGCCGAACATCTCGGGGCCGGTCATCGTGCAGACCTCGATCTCTCTCGCGTTCGCCATCCTGTCGGAGGCCGCACTGTCCTTCCTGGGCCTCGGTGTCCAGCCGCCCGATCCGTCATGGGGCCGCATGCTTTTCGATGCGCAGGGTTTCATCACCACCGCATGGTGGATGGGCGTCTTCCCCGGTCTCGCGATCCTGTTCACCGTGTTCGCGTTCAACCTGGTCGGCGACGGGGTGCGCGACGTGCTCGACCCACGGCAGCGCACGCTGCTGCGCAACCGGGGATACGACCGCACGTCCGTCACGGTAGCGACGGCGACGCCGAAGCCGGCACGCGCAGTCGCCGAGGATTCGGTGCTGGACGTGGAGGACCTCATCATCGGGGTCGGGCCGCGGGAGATCGTGCACGGCATCAGCTTCACGGTCGCACGCGGCGAGACTCTCGGCATCGTCGGAGAGAGCGGTTCGGGAAAGTCGTTGAGTGTGCTGTCGGCGACCGGCCTGTTCGACGCCCCGAGCGCCTACGTGCGCGGATCGGCTCGACTCGGCACCACCGAGATCGTCGGCGCCACCCCGTCGACGCTGCGTGCCCTCCACGGAACACGAGTGGGCTTCGTCTTCCAGGACCCGTCGTCGAGCCTCAATCCGCTTCTCACCATCGAGCAGCAGCTCACCGAGGGACCGCGCCGGCACCTCGGCCTCGGTCGCGCCGAGGCACATGACCGCGCACTCCAGTTGCTGCGCGACGTCAATCTGCCCGATCCCGAAAGCCGTTTGCGCGCATACCCGCACCAACTGTCGGGCGGCCAGCGCCAGCGCGTGATGATCGCGATCGCCCTTGCCTGCGACCCCGACCTGCTCATCGCCGACGAGGCGACCACGGCCCTCGACGTGACCACCCAGGCGCAGATCATCGATCTCGTCGCCGACCTCCAGCGCAAACGCGGCATGGCGGTGGTGTGGATCAGCCACGACCTCGGGGTGATCGGTCGGATCGCCGACCGTGTCATGGTCATGCGTTCGGGTCGCATCGTCGAAAGCCGGGACGTGGCAGCACTCTTCGACGACCCGCGGGACGAATACAGCAAGAAGCTCCTCGACTCGCGGCCGTTGCTGAGCAAGGTCGAGGAACGCGACACCGACCGGGGGCTGACGAAGGAAGTCGCCGAGAAACCCGTCCTGCAGGTGAGCGGGCTCGGCGTCGAGTACGTGGTGCGCGGCCCGGCGGGTCGCAGCGTGGTGCATGCGATCGACGGCGTCGACCTGCAGGTGGCCCGGGGTCGGACACTCGGCATCGTCGGCGAGTCCGGGTCGGGAAAGTCGACGGTCGCCGGCGTTGTCACCGGACTGATCACTTCCGGCCAGGGCGCGAAGGTGACCGGCAACGTGACGGTGACGATCGATGGGCGCGAGGTCGAGGCGGTGGGTGTTCGAGGTGCTGACGAGGCGCTCCTCCGACGCCGGGTCGCGATGGTCTTCCAGGACCCGACCGCGTCACTGGATCCGCGGATGACGGTCGCCGCGTCGATCGCCGAACCGCTCCGCGCACACGGGTTGGCTTCGGGCCGCAACGAGATGCGGAGCCGTGCGGAGCAACTTCTGAACGACGTCAGCCTCGACTCCTCGTTCCTCGGCCGGTACCCACACGAGATGTCCGGCGGCCAGCGTCAACGCGTCTGCATCGCGCGAGCTCTGGCGTCCGAGCCGGAGATCCTCATCCTCGACGAGTCGACCGCGTCGCTCGACGTCTCGGTGCAGGCGGGGGTTCTCGAACTGCTACGCGGCCTGCAGCGCGAGAAGGATCTGACCTTCCTGTTCATCGCGCACGACCTCGCCGTCGTGGAACAGATCAGCGACACCGTCGCGGTGATGCAGAAGGGCAAGGTCGTCGAGACCGGCCCGGCATCGCAGATCCTGCACGACCCCGAAACCGACTACACGCGAGGCCTTCTCGCGGCGATCCCGCCAGAGGTCCCGCAGCGGGCGTGACCTAACCGCGCAACGCGGCCTCCGCGGCGCGGAACCCGCACATGCCGTGCACTCCCCCGCCCGGCGGGGTCGACGAGGAGCACAGGTACACGCCGTCGACGCCCGTGGCGTACGGATTCGGCGACAGGCGGGGCCGGGCGACGAGATGCCACAGGTCGTTTCGGCCGCCGCCGATGTCGCCGCCGACGTAGTTCGGGTTCTCGACCTCGAGCTCGGCGGGACCGATGCTCCGGGACGCGCGGATGCGCGAGGAGAATCCCGGTGCGAAGCGCTCGATCTGCGCGGTGACCGCCTCGGTCGCGTCGCCGGTGTACCCGCGCGGCACATGGGCGTAGGCCCACAACGGTTTCCGATCACCCTTCGCCCGGGAGGGGTCGGCAAGCCACTGCTGGCCGATGAGGACGAACGGATCGTCGGGCATCCGGCCGTCGAGGACCGTGTTCTCCGCTCTCACCACCTGTTCCATGGTGCCGCCGAGATGGACGACGCCGGCGCGGTCGCATCCGGGGGCGGTCCACCCGACCTCGCCCTCGACGACATAGTCCACCTTGAACGCCCCCGGTCCGCCCCGATGCCCACGATAGGTCCGGGCGGTGCGCGACGGCTGTTCGGTGCCGAGGATGCGTTGCGCCGCTGTGGGGTCGGTGTCGAGCAGGACGATGTCGGCATCGAGGTCGGCGCGGCTGGTCACGGTGGTGCCGGTCTCGATCCGGCCGCCGAGATCGGCCAGCTTCGCGGCGAGCGCCCGGGTGATCGCGGCAGAGCCGCCCTCGGCCACCGGCCAGCCCTCGACGTGGCCGGCCGCGGTGAGCATCACGCCGCCCGCCGCGGTACCGATCCGGTTCAACCGCACGAAGGGATGCGCCGCGATGCCGATGAAGAGCGCGCGTGCCTGCGGGGTGGAGAAGGCTCGGGCCAGCAGGGTCGCCGGGAGTCCCGAACGGACTGCGAAGCCGGCGAAATCCAGCGGATGCCGCGGGATTCGCAGCATGGGCCCGAGCGCGTCGTCGGCGATGGTGGAGAAGCGTTTCGCCACGGGCCCGAAGATCGCGCGCCACCGTCGACCGTCGGCGCCGAGCCCGGCGGCGGTCTTCTCGACCGACTGGTAGAACAGGCCGGCGGTGCCGTCGTCGAGGGGATGCGCGGCGTCGATCTCCGGCCGGAGGAAGCGCAAGCCGTACCGCTCGAGCCCGAGGGTTCGCAGATATGGAGACGCCGCACCGAGCGGGTGGAAGGCCGAACAGATGTCGTGCACGATGCCGGGCTCGAGCAGCTCCGCGCTGCGTGTGCCGCCACCGATCTCGTCGGCGGCCTCCAGCACGGTCACCTCCAGACCCGCCTGGGCGAGCCGGACCGCCCCCGCGAGTCCGTTGGGTCCTGCTCCGACTACGACGGCTCTTCGCATGCCGCCACGGTAGCCGCGATCACCGGATCTTGAAGATGACCGCCCGCTGGACCACGAAGTTGATGACCGTCGCGGTGCCCTGCGCGATGACGAAAGCGATCGCCGAGTAGACGGCCGTCTTGTCCCACAGCGACGACAACCAGCTGTACAGACCGACGTTGACCGCGAAGGTGACCAGGTAGAGGAGCACGACCGCGGTGAAGCGGGCGGCGCTCGGCTCGGCGCGGAACGTCCAGCGCCGGTTGATCAGGTACGCGACGGTGGTGCCGAGGATGAAGCCGAATGCCTTGGCGACCCAGTCCGGGGTCCCGACGATGTACTGCAGGAACAGCGTCAGCCCGAAGTCGAGAACCGCCGACCCGGCGCCGGTGACGACGAAGCGGATCAGCTGCGTCTTCAGGTCGACATCGGTCGACGCCTCTTCGTCGTCGAAGGGCAGTTCGATCGGCATCGGCGCATGCCGCGTCGTGAAGTCCTCGTGGTGATCGTGAGGGACGTCACCTGCGGGTTCGTCGTTGCCGGAGTCGGGTCGAGACACGCTGACACCCTAGCGGACGAGCTAGAACTCCTCGTCGACGTCCGAGTCCCGGGCGGCGCGTTCGCCGCGGTCCAGCGAGGCGAGGTCGGCGAGGTCCGCGTCGTCGAGGGCGAAATCGAAGAGGTCCGCGTTCTCGAGCTGACGGCCCGCGTGCGACGACTTCGGCACGACGCTGATGCCGTGCTGCACCGCCCACCGCAGCGCGATCTGAGTCGGCGACTTGCCGTACTTGCGGGCGATCCGCAGGATTGCCGGGTCGCCCAAGACACCTTCCTTACGGCCGGTCGGATGCCACGCCTGTGCGTGAATCCCCTTCTCCGCCATGAATTCACGGAGCTCGGTCCGTGGCAGTGCCGGTGAGCACTGGATCTGGTTGAGCACCGGCCAGCGCCCCGTCTCGTCGAACAGCGCCTGGAGCTGATGAGGTTTGAAGTTCGAGACACCGGGCGTGCGGACGTAACCCTCGTCGGCCAGGGTGAGCAGCGCCTTCCACGACTCGACCGTGCGTCCGAGACTCGGGCACGGCCAATGGATCAGATAGACGTCGATGTAGCCGACACCGAGCCGACGCGCGCTTTCCTTGGCGGCGTTGATCGCCTCGTCGAAACCCTGGTCACCGCCGCTGAGCTTGGTCTGGACGATGACCTCGTCACGAGCGATGCCCGAACCGTTCGCGCCCATGCCGACACTGAGCTCGTTGCTGTAGCGGGGAGCGGTGTCGAGGAGTCGGTATCCGGCCTTGAGTGCGGCGCTGACCGCGCCGATGCACGGCCGGCCGAGCATGTTGTAGGTGCCGAGTCCCACGAGAGGAATCGACCGACCGTTGCTGAGCTCGACCGAGGGGATGTCCACCCGACAAGGATAGGTCGGCCGCGACCCCCGTTCGCTCCGCCGAGACCAAACTGGAAACCGAGGGGGGCACGGAAACCGCTCCGGTACGGCACGAATACTCACCGTCCTGAGGTGTACGCGGCACATGAGTACCTTTACTGTTCTGAACATGTCTGCCCTCACGTCCAGATCACCGGTGTCGCGCACCACGCGAACACTCGTCTCCGTCATCACCGGCCTCGGCATGGTCCTGCTCGCGTTCGGATCGACCGCCCCGGCACACGCGGATGACGCGGTTTCCGTCGGCATCCCGAACTGGTCGGGCCTGGACGTCACCGAGTACTCGGGCCCCATCCCGGCCAAGGCGGGCACCCTCATCTCCCAGGTCCCGCTCGCCGCGGAGCTCAACCTCCCCGCGGCCGGTGACGCCTACCGCATCCAGTACTCGTCGCTGAACCAGCACGGCAAGATGGCGACGGGCACCGGCGCGGTCTTCCTGCCCAAGGGCAAGGCACCCGCCGGTGGCTGGCCGATCATCTCCTGGGCGCACGGCACCGTCGGCATGAACGACGACTGCACGCCATCGGCGTTCCCGCGCAGCGAGCGCGACCAGAAGTACCTGGGCCACTGGCTCCAGCAGGGTTACGCCGTCGTCGCCGCCGACTATGTCGGTCTCGGCACCCCGGGCCTGATGGCCTACCTGAACGGCGTCACCGCGGCGCACGCGATCGTCGACATCGTCGTCGCGTCGCATCAGATGGATCTGCCGTTCGCCAAGCGCTGGGCCATCATCGGACAGTCACAGGGTGCGGCCGCCGCCCTGAACGGCGCCCGCTACGCCACCGAGTTCAGCCGTGGCTCGGGTCTGGACTACCGCGGCGTCGTCGCCACCGGCATCCCGGCCAACCTCGAGTACCTGTACCAGAACCTGGGACCGGCCGTCCCGCCGGTGAACCTGCCCGGCGGCCTGAACGCCTACACCGCCTACATCTTGGCCGGGTTCAACGACACCCGTCCGGACATGAACATCACCAAGGTCATGACACCCAAGGGCATCGCACGCCTGGCCGAGGGTCGCACCACCTGCTACCCGATCCTCAAGAAGGCACTCGCCGGTGACGACGTGCGCACCTGGTTCCGCGCACCGCTGATGTCGATCCCGGGTCTGAGCCCGGCGCTGCACGAGTACATGGCGACCCCGTACAAGGGTTACGACCGCCCGATCTTCCTGGGCCAGGGTCTGCGTGACGTCGATGTGCCGGCACCGTCGGCGCTGTCGCTCTACGCACAGATGAAGGCCAACAACCAGCCCGTCGAGCTGTTCGTCTACCCCGAGGACGACCACTCCAGCGCGGTGCTGGCCTCGATGAAGGACTCGACCCCGTTCGTGGCCCGCATCCTGCGCTGACCCGAAATCACCGCTGCGGTGTCCGTCGATCTGAGACCCTTTGAACGATGGGCACAGGACCGATGGGCACCGCAGTTGCTTCTTATGACGACGTCATCATCGGCGCTGGGCACAACGGCCTGACCGCCGCCGCCTATCTCGCGCGCGCAGGTCGTCGGGTCCTCGTCCTGGACAAGGCCGATCATGTCGGCGGGGCGACCGTCTCGGCGATGCCCTTCCCCGGTCTCGCGGCCCAGCTGTCGCGGTTCTCGTATCTGGTCTCGCTGATGCCGCGCGAGATCATCACCGACCTCGACCTCGACATCTCACTGATCCGACGCCGCTACTCCTCGTACACGCCGCTCCCGTCGGACCCGACGCGCGGCATCCTCATCGACACCCAGGACGACGACGCGACCGCGGAAACGTTCCGGCGGGTGTTGCGCGCCGACCGCGTCGGGGCCGACGCCGTGGGATATTCCACCGCCGGTTTCATGGCGTGGCAGTCCTTCTACCGTCGCGTCGGGACCATCGCCCAGCGCGTCTTCCCCACCCTGATCGAGCCGCTGCGTACCGCCGCCGACATGCACGAACTCGCGGTCGGCACCGACACCTCCGACGCCGAGCTGTGGGAGGCGCTCACCACGCTGCCGCTCGGCACGCTGCTCGGCCAATACTTCGACGACGACCTGCTGCGCGGCATCGCCGCCACCGACGGCCTGATCGGCACGTTCGCCGATCTCGACGACCCGTCGCTGCGGCAGAACATCTGCTTCCTCTACCACGTGATCGGCGGTGGGACCGGCGACTGGGACGTCCCGGTCAGGGGCATGGGTGCGGTCTCGGGTGCGCTGTACCAGGCCGCGACGTCGGCGGGCGCCGAGATCCGCACCGGGGTCGCGGTGTCGGGCGTCGATCCGGCTGACGGGACCGTCGAGTTCACCGATTCGGGCGGCACGCCGCACAACGCACGCGGCTCGATGCTCTACGCCGCCTGCGCACCGCAGGTCCTCAACACACTGCTCGACGATCCGATCGTCTGCGAGGCCCATCCCCGCGGCTCGCAGCTGAAGATCAACCTCCTCCTCGACCGTCTCCCCCGCCTCCGCGACGAGTCAGTGACACCCGAGGCCGCGTTCGCCGGCACCTTCCACATCAACGAGACCGCGAGTCAGCTCCACGACGCCTGGCGGCAGGCCACCCGGGGCGAGGTCCCTGAGCTGCCGCCTTGCGAGATCTACTGCCACACCCTCTCCGACCGGTCCATCCTCGGACCCGAACTCGACGGCAAGCACACGCTCACGCTGTTCGGTCTGCATATGCCACCGGACGTGTTCGACGAACCGGGCGCCGTCGAGCACGCGGTGGGCGCGACCTTCGCCTCGCTCAACATGCTGCTCGCCGAGCCGATCCAGAACGTCATCGCCCACGACCTCGACGGCCGCCCGTGCATCGAGACGAAGACCCCGCAGGACCTCGAGGACATGCTCGGGCTGCCCGGCGGCAATATCTTCCATCAGTCGCTGCGGTGGCCGTGGGCGGAAACGGCGTCGGAGGTCGGCACCTGGGGCGTCGAGACCCGCCATCCGCGGTTGCTGCTGTGCGGCGCCGGCGCACGACGCGGCGGGGGTGTGAGCGGCATCCCCGGCCGGAACGCGGCGGCCGCCGTGCTGGGACGGGCCGAACTCGGCGTGCTGCGGTAGCCCGACGCCACAGCCTCGCGAAAGTGCGACACCTGTCGCACGTCGTCTCTCATCGGCGGCCCACCGCGGCCGAGTACTCTCTTCAGCGATGTCTACTGAAGAGTTGCTGCCGATCACGACCCGCAAGCTGGTGGGTTGGTCTCGCACCACCCCGATCGAGGGCCACGTCCTGTCCACGCCGTATCCCGAGGTCATCGCCGAGGCGGTGGCCCGCGTCGCCGACGACAACGCGGACAAGCCGGACTACCTCAAGCGCGGTGTCATCGCCCGCGGACTGGGCCGCTCCTACAACGAGTCGGGCCAGAACAGCGGCGGTCTCACGATCGACATGACCCCGCTGACCAGGATCTACGCCATCGACTCCGAGACCGCGACGGTCGACCTCGACGCCGGCGTCTCCCTGGACACCCTCATGCAGGCCGCGCTCCCGTACGGCCTCTGGGTGCCGGTGCTCCCGGGTACCCGCCAGGTCACCGTGGGCGGTGCGATCGCGCACGACATCCACGGCAAGAACCACCACAGCCAGGGCAGCTTCGGCAACCACGTCGTGGAGATGCAGCTGCTCGTGGCCGACGGTCGCATCCTGACGCTCACCCCGGACGGCTCCGGCGACGACCCGAACGGCGAACTGTTCTGGGCGACGGTCGGCGGCATCGGCCTGACCGGCATCGTGCTGCGCGCGAAGATCCAGATGAAGCGCACCGAGAGTGCCTACTTCATCGCCGACACCGCGCGCACCGGGTCGCTGCAGGAGACTCTCGACCTGCACCTGCAGGACGGTTTCGAGGACGGGTACGAGTACGCCTCGGGCTGGTTCGACACCATCAGCGCACCCCCGAAGCTCGGCCGCGGCACCTTCTCGCGCGGCAACCTCGCGCGCGTCGATGAGCTGCCGGAGAAGTACCGCGACAACCCGTTGTCCTTCAACAACAAGCCGCTCGTGCGGTTCCCCGACGTCTTCCCCCGCGGGCTGGCCAACAAGCTCAGTTTCGCCGCGGTCGGCGAGGCGTACTACCGGATCGGCCCGCCCAGCGAGGGCAAGGTCAAGAATCTGGCGCAGTTCTATCACATGCTCGACGTGTTCGGTGACTGGAACAACGCCTACGGTCGCGGTGGCGGATTCTGCCAGTACCAGTTCATCGTGCCCACCGGTAACGAGGCCGAGTTCACCAACCTCATCGAGCACATCCAGGCGTCGGGACACGTCAGCTTCCTCAACGTGATCAAGCTCTTCGGCGAGGGCAACAAGGCGCCGCTCAGCTTCCCGTTCAAGGGCTGGAACGTCTGCCTGGACTTCCCGGTCAAGGCCGGACTCGCCGAGTTCCTCAACGATCTCGATCGCCGCGTGATGAGCATGGGCGGACGCCTCTACACCGCGAAGGACTCGCGGACGTCGGCGGCGGCCTTCCACTCGATGTACCCGCGCATCGACGAGTGGATCGCCACGCGTCGGCGGATCGACCCCAACCGCGTGTTCATGTCCGACATGGGCCGCCGACTCGAACTCGCCTGACCCACAACCGGTTCCGACCTCCATACCACCTCTGCGGCCCGACCGGCCGCAGACCACCGAAAGCGAGAAGACCGAAGATGATGAACGCCGTCGGCGTCCCACAGTCCATCCTGGTCCTGGGCGGGAGCTCGGAGATCGGGCTCGCCATCACCGCCGAGTACCTGAGCAAGGGACCGGCGCGGGTCATCCTCGCCGCCCTGCCGGGCGATCCGGCCGTCGAGGCGGCAGTGGAGAAGGCCAAGGAGGCCGGCGCCACCGAGGTCAGCGTCATCGACTTCGACGCCCGCGCCACCGACACCCACCGCGACGTGATCGACAAGGCCTTCGCCGACGGTGACGTCGACGTCGCCATCGTCGCCTTCGGCATCCAGGGTGACGACGAGCAGGCGTGGCAGGACCACGGCCTCGCGGTCGCCGAAGCCCAGATCAACTACACCGCAGCGGTTTCCGTCGGCGTCCTGCTCGGCGAGAAGATGCGCGCCCAAGGCCACGGCCAGATCATCGCGATGAGCTCGGTCGCCGGTGAGCGCGTGCGTCGCAGCAACTTCGTCTACGGCTCCACCAAGGCCGGCCTCGACGGCTTCTACCTCGGACTCGGTGAGGCGTTGCGTCCCTACGGCCCTCGCGTCCTCGTGATCCGTCCGGGTCAGGTCCGCACGCGACTGTCGGCGCACGTCAAGGAGGCGCCGCTGACCGTCGAGAAGGAAGACGTGGGACGCCTCGCGGTGGCCGCGGCCACCAAGGGCAAGGAGATCGTCTGGGTCCCCGGACCTTTCCGCTACATCATGATGGTCCTGCGCCACATCCCGCGCCCGATCTTCCGCAAGCTGCCCGTCTAGCAGCCCCCGACTGCGATTGCGAGCGATGACGACTTCTGTGAGCGCTGACCGCCAGGACCCCACGACCGCGCCTCAGGAAACGGACTCCGGTCCCACCACGGCATCACGCCTGGGCCGGACGGCGCTGCTCCTGCTGACGGCTGTGGTGGTCGGTGCGGTGGTGTCGATCGTCGGCCTCAAGGCGATCGAGACCGTCAACTGGCCGGCCTTCAACTCGTCGAACGTGACCCGGTCGCTGACGACCGCCGGCCAGGTCCTCGCGATCGCGGTGCTCGTCGTCGTCGCATTGCTGTACCGCTACGGCAAGGGACGGGTGTTCATCCCGTTCCTGTCGGCGGCGGCCATGTCGGCGTTCGTGACGGTCACCATCGGGATGCCCTTGGGGGCGACGCGTCTCTACCTCTTCGGCCTGTCCGTCGACCAGGAGTTCCGCACCGAGTACCTGACGCGGATGACGTCGAGTCCGCACCTGGCGGACATGACCTATCCGGATCTGCCGCCGTATTACCCGGCCGGGTGGTTCTGGTGGGGCGGCCGGTTCGCGAATCTGCTCGGCCAGCCCGGGTGGGAGGCGTACAAGCCGTGGGCCATCGTGTCGATGGCAGTGGCCGCGGCGGTCGGCATCATCCTGTTCAACCGCATGTTCGGTGCGGATCGTGGTGTGGCACTGGGACTCGCGGTGACCACGATGGCCCTGCTGTACGCCTCACCCGAGCCGTACGCCGCGATCCTCGTGATCATCGGTGTACCGATGATGATCGTCCTCACCTACGCGCTGAGGGGTCGCACGCGTGCCGCCGATGGTCCGGCCGGACCACTGCGGGGTGCGACCAGTTGGCCTGCGGTGGTCGGTGCTGGTGTCTTCCTCGGCATCTCGGCCGCGACCTACACGCTCTACACCGGCCTGTTCGCACTCACCGCGATCCTGCTTGCCTGCTACTTCCTCGCCCAGGGCTGGATCGCGGCGACCAACAAGGCGACACCGACCCGGACCGTCAAGGCGCACCGCCGCGAGATCATGGTCGCCGTCGCCGGCCGACTCGTCTCGGTGGGCGTCATCGCCGGAGGAATCGCCCTGCTGGTCTGGGCGCCTTATCTGCTGAAGCGGCTGTCCAGCGCCCCGGCCAGCGGCGGAACCGCCGAGCACTACCTCCCGGAGCGCGGTGCGGTGTTCCCGCTGCCGATGTTCGGGGTCAACCTCGTCGGCGCGATCACCATGATCGGCCTGCTGTGGATTCTCCTGCGTTTCCGGACACGCACCGTCGCGGTTGCCATGGGCGCCACCGTGATCACGGTGTACCTCTTCTGTCTCCTGTCGATGCTCATGACCGCGATGGGCACCACCCTGCTGTCCTTCCGGCTCGAGCCGATCCTGGTGTGTGCGCTCGCCGCGGCCGGCGTCTTCGGTGTCGTCGACATCGGCCGCTGGGCCGTGGGCAGGTTCGGTGACGTACGCGTCGTCGTCGGCGCGGTGGCCGTGCTCGCCGCAATCGCAGCGGCACAGAGCATCCCCGGTCATCTCGGTACGGAGATCACCACCGCCTACACCGACACCGACGGTTACGGCAAGCGCGCCGATGCACGTCCGGCCGGCGCCGAGTCGTACTTCGCCGAGATCGACAAACTGATCGGGGAGCAGACCGGCCGGCCGCCGACCGAGAACGTCGTCCTCACCGCCGATTTCGGGTTCCTGTCGATCTATCCGTACTGGGGTTTCCAGGGACTTACCTCGCACTACGCCAACCCGCTGGCCGAGTTCGACAAGCGCGCCGCGGCCATCGCACGGTGGGCGAAGTCGGAGGACGCCGATCAGTTGGTCGGACACCTCGACGAGTCGCCGTGGAAGGCGCCGAACGTCTTCCTGTTCCGATACAGCTCGGACGGGTACTCGCTCCGCCTCGCCGAGGACGTCTACCCGAACGACCCGAACGTGAAGCGTTACACCGTCACCTTCGATCCTTCGGTCTTCGATGACCCGCGGTTCGAGGTCACCGAGGTGGGCCCGTTCGTCCTCGTCGTCCGGAAGTGAGCGATGCGTCCCTCCTTCCGCACCGCCCGGCCGATGGAGATCACGCGCCTCGACGCTGACTCGGCGACAACGTATTTCGTCCACACCGACGTCGTGAACTGGGTGCTGCTGGAGCAGAACGGCGAGCTCACCCTCATCGACGGCGGTTACCCCGGACAGGCCGGGCAGGTGATCGAATCGATCAATCGGATCGGTCGCCGCCCTGAGGACATCCGTGGCGCGCTGCTGACACACGCGCACGTCGACCATCTCGGCGGACTCGCGAAACTGCAGGTGCGGTACGGATTCCCGGTCTACATGGATCCCGTCGAGGTCGACCACGCCCTGCGGCACCATCTCCAGCAGGCCAACGCCCTGGACCTCGCACCGCTCGCCGGACACCGACGACTCTGGTCGTGGCTGGCCAAGACCACACCACTCGGGGTGTTGAGCCGCGCGGGACTGCCGGCGGCAGCACCGTTCTCCGAGCCGCTGGATCTGCCGGGTTCACCGATCCCGGTGGCCAGCCACGGCCACACCGACGGCCACAGCTCCTACCTGGTCGGCGACGGACGCGCCCTGGTCTCCGGCGATGCGCTGGTCAGCGGCCATGAGGTGTCGGCGATCGTCGGGCCACAGTGCATTCCGTCACCGTTCCAGCACGACGAGGCCACGGCGCGTCGGAGCGTCGAACGGTTCACCGAACTCGACGCCGAGCTGCTGCTGGCCGGACACGGACCGCTGTATCGAGGCAGCGTCGCCGACGCGGCCCACCGAGCGCTGGCGCTCTGAACTAGTCTCCGAACCCCACGAACGTGGTGGCTTCCTCGACCGTCTTGCGTTCGGAGATCACGGCATTGGCGGGGAACGTCTCATCCGGCCAGCCCAGCGCGATGCTCTTCATGATCACCTGGTCATCCGGGATTCCGGCATGTTCCCGAACGACGGGTGACTGCATGATGCCCTGGCTGTTGATCACCGCACCGAGACCCCGGGACCAGGCGGCGTTCACCAACGCGGTGGAGACCGCACCGCAGTCGAAGGGTGTGTCGTCGCTGCCGTCGAGGATGCGGTCGTAAGTCACGATCACGCAGACCGGGGCGTCGAACTGGCGGAATCCCCGTAGGACCCAGTCCTGCCGCATCTCCATGTCCTCGCGAGCGATGCCCATCGCGGTGAACAGCTGCTTGGCCACGCCGACCTGGCGATCACGATGGACACCGGTGAACTTCTCCGCCCCGGTCCGGAACTCGCGAGAGTGCGGTACACCGGCCAGGTTGCGCTCGGTGTTGCCCGCACGGATGCGATCGAGTGGTTCACCGGTGATCACGTAGAAGTTCCAGGGCTGGGTGTTCATCGAGGACGGAGCACGCATGGCGAGCGCGAGGATCTCCTCGATCAGTTCTCGGGGCACGGGCTCCGGTGTGAAACCGCGGATGCTGCGCCGGCCCAGGATCACGTCGTCGTACTGCATCGTTCCCTCTCGTCGGGCCATCGGGCCTACCGATCTGTCTTCACCCTACTGTTACCCGCGCCACGTTCTCGCCGTCCAACACTGCCGATGAGCCGAACAAAGGGTAGCGTTACCTGAGTAGTTTCCGGGGCCGGAGGAGGGGCCGCGTCCCGCACGGAACGGCGCCGTCCGGGTCGAGAGCCGCGGCCCGCCCGCAACCGTGGTCCCCCCCCCGCCACCTGGGGAGTTCGAGGACATGACCGGCGCCAGATACCTGGATCACAGTCCGTTTGCCACGGCCGGATCATCCGAGTCCGCCGGGACCGTCGCCGCCCGATGGCGAGCCATCGCCCGCAGCGGTGGCGACTCGGCCGCGATCCGCACTCCGGAGCAGTCGATCACTTTCGCGCAGGCGGCCGCGCGGGTGGACGACCTCGCCCGCGCAATCCTCGACACGACCCCGACGGACAACCCGGTGGCCGTCGAGATCGAGTCCGACGTCGACTCGGTGCTCTCAATGCTCGCGGTCTGGTGCGCCGGACGTCCGCTCGTACTGGTCGACCCGTTCCTGCCCGAGGACCGCCGCGCGAACATCCTGGAACTGTCCGGGGCGCACCTCCTCACCCCGGCGACCGTCGGTCAGCTCGCGCCGCTCGACCAGGCCGCGACGCCCTACGCCGAACCCGCACCCGACGACCCTGCAGTTCTCCTGTTCACCTCCGGCTCCACCGGCACCCCCAAGGGGGTCGTACTCGCCCAGCGCATACCCGTCAACCACGCGCGTGACGGCCGACGGTTCATGGAGCTCGGTCCCGACGATCGCGCTGCGGTGCTGCTGCCGCTGAGCTTCGGCGGCGGGCTCGACGCGCTCGCGATGAGCCTCCTGAACGGTGCGACGATGCTGCTGTGGGATGTCCGGCGCCGCACGACCACCGGGCTACGCGACTGGCTGTCCGCCGAAAGTGCCACCACCGCGCACTGCACTCCGTCGCTGCTCCGGTCGTGGCTGGGCGAGCTCGACGCCGAGGACGCCGTCGACTCCCTGCGCCTGCTCTCGACCTGCGGTGAGCCTGCGCATCGCGCAGATGTCGAACTCGCACGGAACACGATCCTCTCCCGCGGCGTGTTCTGTTGCTGGGCAGGCGCATCCGAGGTCGGCAACCTGGCCTTCAATCTCTTCCCACCGGAACGCGAGGTCACCGACGGCGCGATACCGGTCGGCCTCCCGGCATCGGACAAGGTCGTCCGCATCGTCGACGAGGACGGTCACGATCTGCCGCCGGGGACCACCGGTGAGGTCATCGTCGAATCCGCACACATCGCCTCCGGGTACCACGCGGATCCGGAGCTGACCGCGGCCCGCTTCACCTCGCTGCCCGACGGCCGCAGACGCTACCGCACCGGCGATCTCGGCCGTCTCGACGAGAACGGTGAACTAGCACTGCTCGGTCGTGGCGACGACGCGATCAAGATCCGCGGCTATCTCGTCGAACCCCTCGAGGTCGAGTCCGCGCTGCGGTCGCTGCCCTGGACCACCGACGCCGTCGTCACCGCCGATCGGGACGAGGGCCGGCTCACCGCGCACGTGGCCGTCGACCCGTTGAAGTGGTCGCCGTCGCCCGCGGAGATCCGGCACGAACTCGGAAAGACGCTGACCCCGTGGATGATCCCGCGCGACATCGTCGTGGTCTCGGAGATCCCGCGCAACGAGCGCGGCAAGGTCGACCGCGGAGCCCTGCCTCCTCCCCCACCGCGCCCGACGCCCGAGCGTCCGCGCGGGCTGACCGAGATGGCGCTGCACCGCTTCTGGAGCGAGATCCTCGGTCTCGAACCCCAGTCCTTCGGTCGTCACGACGACTTCGTGGAGCTCGGCGGTGACTCCCTCGCCGCAGCCAAGATGCTCTCCGAGGTCCAGCACCACCTCCAGTTGGAGGTGAACACCGCCATGCTCGCCGAGGCACCGACGATCGCGCAGTTCGCGCAGCGGATCGAGGCGGCCGCGAAGGAGCGCTCCAAGAACGCCACCGGTGCCACGCTGATCCCGTTGCGGAAGGGCGCCGGCGACCCGGTCTTCATCATCGCCGGGGCGGGCAGTCTCGCGACGAGCCTGACGCCGGTCGTCCGTGCACTCTCCGGCGACCGTCCGGTGTACGCCATCCAGTCCCGTGGCGTCGAAAAGCGCGGCCGTGCAGATCATTCTGTGCGCGCCGCGGCACGTCGGGCGATCGCCGACATCCGGTCGGTGCAGCCCCACGGCCCGTATCAGATCGGCGGTTACTCGCTGGGCGGGTTCATCGCCGTCGAGGTCGCCGCGCGCCTCACCCGGGCCGGCGAGACCTGCCATCCGGTCGCCGTGCTCGATTCGGTCATCGACCCGATTCTGGCACAACGCCTTTCCGGGAGCGGACCGAACGTCGTGCAGCGCATCGGCAACTCGCTGCGCTCGCTGACGATGACGAGCGAGACACTGCCGGACCGCACCGGAACCGACGCGAAGAAGCCCACCGGCTCACCGGTCCAGCGCGTCGTGCAGGAAATCGCCCTCAAGGCACTGGTTCTCACCGCGGGACTCGTCCCGTTGTCGACGCCGGTGCAGTGGGTCGTCTTTTTCCGCCTCGGCACCAAGATGATCCGACGGCACCGGCCCAGCCCCTACTCGGGTCCGATCACGGTCGTCAAGGCACGCACCAACACCGACGATCCCGCCCTCTGGGGCCACTTCACGTCGGGGAAGGTCGAGTTCCTCGACATCGACGGCGACCACATCTCGATGATCCGCGCTCCGCACGCCACCGAGACCGCAAGGGCGATAGAGGAGATCCTGGAGCGCGCGGCAGGTTAGAACTTGTCTGCCAGACTTCATTCCGATCAAACCGTCTGCCCCACAACGTTTCTATTTCCCGACCTTGTGGAGGAAGATCCGCGTTTGTCGGTGGGTTGATCTACATTGGTTGGTAACAGATTCAGCCACCCAGGTTGGGCTGTAGACGTTGTGGGGGCAGCGTGAGCAAGTGGACCGATCTACCGAGCGAGTTCCTCGCCGGGGTCGATGCTGCCCACCCCGAATCATCCGACACCGCAACCCATATGGAACGGTTCGGTTCGATCCGCCATGGTGAGGCTTACCTGGCTTGGTGCCGGTATGAGTCGATCGTCACCGTCTACGACCAGCTCGTGGTCAACACTCAGGGCGGGTTCTTCATCGACCGCTACGCCGAGATGGCCACCCGGGTGTGCCGCGAAGCCGCCATTACGCGCTACCAGGCCGATCAGTGGGTGGGTGAAGCGCTCGCCCTGCGGGACCGGCTACCGAAAGTGCTGACCACCCTGCGCGACGGCATCCTGTCGCGGCAGTTGATCCAGACGGTCATCTCCCGCACCGACCTCATTTCCGACGCCGCGGTCATCGCGGACCTCGATACCGAGATCGAACGCATCCTGCGCACCAGGAAGGGCGCCTGGACCACACCGAAGCTGC
>NZ_MKKG01000032.1:0-23507 GCF_001942325.1 Gordonia sp. CNJ-863 | reverse complement strand
GTAGTTCGATATATGTCTCACAGGTGAAGGTGATGGTCATGTCCCGTATGCAGCTCGCGCTCAATGTCGATGATCTCGATACCGCGATCGAGTTCTACTCCAAGCTGTTCAACACCACCCCGGCCAAGCGCAAGCCGGGATACGCCAACTTCGCGATCGTCGAGCCGCCACTGAAGCTGGTGCTGCTGGAGAATCCCGGCCAGGGCGGCACGATCAACCATCTCGGCGTCGAGGTCGAGTCGAGCGAGAAGGTGCACGCCGAGATCGCCCGGTTGTCCGGGGAGGGTCTGTTCACCCAGGAGGAGATCAACTCCACCTGTTGTTTCGCGACGCAGGACAAGGTGTGGGTGACCGGGCCGGCGAAGGAGAAGTGGGAGGTCTACACCGTGCTGGCTGACTCCGAGACGTTCGGGACCAGCCCGAAACTGTTGGAACAGAACGCCACCGAGGACGCCGAGCAGGGTTCGGTGTGCTGCGGCGGCAACGCCGCAGACCAGGCCGAGGCGCGCACAGCCTGCTGCTGACAGCCTCGGTTCGCGTTCTCGCCTACCGCGCGATGCGGTCGGCGAGGGCGCGGATCCGGTTGGTGATGTCGTCGCGGATCAGCCGCATTCGTTCGATACCGTCGATGCCCCGTCCGGAGGGTTCGTCGGTGTCCCACACTTCGAGGGCGACGCCGTCGGGTGGGGTGACCTCGGCGGTGCCGACCACCACGACCAGGTCCACGGCTTGCATCAGTTCATCGGTGAGTTGCCGCGGCTGATGTCCGACGACGTCGGCGCCGACTTCGGCGAGTACCTGGGCGGACAGTTCGTTGACCTGGCCGCCGATTTTCGCGTTGGTGCCGGCTGAGGATGGGGTGATCCGGTCGGTGACTGTCGGTGTGAGGTGTTCGGCCATCACCGATTTGCCGCGGTTGGACACGCACACGAACAACACCTGCGGTGGTGTGCTCATTGGCCGACCTGCTGGTCGGCGGGTACCAGTTCGTCGAGGAGGTTCGCGACGAGTCCGCGGATCTGATCGCGGATGGGGCGGACCGCGTCGATGCCTTGGCCGGCTGGGTCGTCGAGAGCCCAGTCCCGGTAGCTGACGCCGGGGAACACCGGGCACGCATCGCCACAGCCCATGGTGATCACGACGTCGGAGGATTCGACGGTGTCGGGGGTGAGGATCTTCGGTGACTGTGCGGAGATGTCGATACCGACTTCAGCCATCGCCTCGACCGCGGCCGGGTTGATGGAGTCGGCGGGAGCAGATCCGGCGGAGCGGACCTCGACGCTGCCCTGGCTCAAGGCGGTGAGGAAACCGGCGGCCATCTGCGAGCGGCCAGCGTTGTGGACACACACAAATAGCACCCTAGGTCGAGATGTAGACATGAGACACAAGCCCTTTCAGCTGTGAAGGAACATCAGATACGTCACACACGTTCGGTGGTGAGTTCGGTGAGAAGACCACGAACTCGGGCGTCAAGATCGTCGCGGATCGCGCGAACCTCGTCGAGGGGACGGCCCTGGGGGTCCGCGACCGTCCAGTCCAGATAGCGTTTGCCGGGATAGATCGGACACGCGTCGCCGCAACCCATGGCTACGACCACGTCGGCGGCGGCGACTACATCGTCGGTGAGCGGTTTGGGGTACTGCGTGCCCATGTCGACGCCGATCTCGGTCATTGCTTCGACGACGGTCGGGTTGATCGAGTGCGCGGGGGCTGACCCGGCGGAGCGCACGTGTACCCGCCCGGCGGCGTGGTGGGTCAACAATCCGGCGGCCATCTGTGAGCGGCCGGCGTTCTGGACGCAGACGAACAGAACTTCGGGCACATCCTTGGGCACCGATCCATCGGACTGGGCCAGGGCGCGTAACCGATCAGCCGCGAACCTGCCCGCCAAGGTCGTCAGGTGCGCATGCACCCGGGAGGTGCGCCGTAAGGCGGTGTAGGACTCGAACACACAGCGTTCCACCGTCTGGCGAGACACCACCCCCTCATACTTGGCGGCCAGGTCAGCGGCGGTACGGGCGAGCACGGCATGGGGCATCAACAGTTCGGGCTGCGCGCGGTGTTCACTGCGACTTAGCTGCTCGTCCAACAGATCCTCAGGCATCGCGAGCCGGCTCCTTCGACACATCCGGGCTGGAGGCAGTGGTTGGGGTGGTGAAGCGTTTCCGCAGTGCCAGGGACACGTACACGAGGGCGACGAGGACGGGGACCTCGATGAGTGGTCCGATGACTCCGGCCAGGGCCTGGCCGGATGTTGCACCGTAGGTGGCGATCGCGACGGCGATGGCGAGCTCGAAGTTGTTGCCCGCGGCGGTGAACGCCAGCGTGGTGGTTCGCGCATACCCCAGCCCCATCGCGGCCCCGAGCACGAACCCACCGCCCCACATCACCGCGAAGTAGATCAGCAGCGGCAGAGCGATCCGCACGACGTCCCACGGCTGCGACGTGATCTGCTCACCTTGCAACGCGAACAGGATGACGATGGTGAACAGCAACCCGTAAAGGGCCCACGGCCCGAGACGCGGCAGGAACGAGGACTCGTACCAGTCGCGGCCTTTGGTTCGCTCGCCGATGCGGCGGGTGAGGAAGCCTGCGACCAGGGGTATACCGAGGAAGATCAGCACCGACTTCGCGATCTGCCACGGCGAGGTGTCGATGGTGGTCTGCTCCAGGCCCAGCCATCCGGGCAACACCGAGAGGTAGAACCAACCCAGCACGGCGAACATGACCACCTGGAACACCGAGTTCAGTGCGACGAGAACAGCAGCGGCTTCGCGGTCGCCGCACGCCAGGTCGTTCCAGATGATGACCATCGCGATGCATCGGGCCAGGCCGACGATGATCAGTCCGGTCCGGTACTCCGGCAGATCCGGGAGCAGGAGCCAGGCCAGCGCGAACATCAACGCCGGTCCGATGATCCAGTTCAACGCCAACGACCCGAGTAGCAGGCGACGATCACCGGTGACCGAGTCGAGTCGGTCGTAGCGCACCTTGGCCAGCACCGGATACATCATGATCAGCAATCCGAGGGCGATCGGCAGCGAGATGCCGTCGAGCTCGACCGCCGCCAAAGTGTCACCCAGGCCGGGGACGACTCGACCGAGCAGCAGTCCGGCGACCATCGCGGCGCCGATCCACACCGGCAGAAACCGGTCCAGCGTCGACAACTTGCCCGCGACCGCGGTGTCGGTGGCGGTCACTGGTCGGCCTCACACGACCGCGTTTCCCCCACGACCGTGGCGAGATCGCCCAGCAGGCCCGACAGTTGTTGCAGCGCTTCGGTGTTCACCCGGTAGTACACCCAGGTCGCGCGGCGCTCGCTGGTCACCAGACCCGCCTGGCGCAGCACCTTCAGATGGTGCGAGATCGTCGGCTGCGACAGCTCGAACGGCCCGGAGATGTCGCACACGCACGCCTCGCCGCCCGGATGCGCAGCGACCTCCGACAGCAACCGCAGTCGAACCGGATCAGCGAGTGCCTTCAACAGTGGGGTGACAGCCCCGGTCTCGTCGCTACTGAGGCCGCGGCCGGGTGGCAGCAGGAGATTCTTATTCGACACGCGTCAATATTGACACACGTCGATGCAGGCGACAAGGTGGCCGACCTGGAAGCAGGCTTGCGCTTTCGCGTTGGTGTCCACGACAAGCAACCGGTTGGGCTCCGATCGAACCGCCATCCTCGGGTCAGCTCACGTGCCGCATTCAACGCTCAGACGGTGGCTGTTAATGAACCTATCGACCCTGTCGTCCGGCTAGCTATCTCGCAGTGGCCTGATGATGCACCCCGCGGAGCGGTCTCAACATTCTGCGTCGAACACGGAATTTCTCGAAAGTCGTTCTACGAGCTGCGTAAACGCGCCAAAGTCGAGGGGCCCGCGGCAGCCCTCGAACCGCGGACCCGCCGCCCAAAGTCGAGCCCGTCAGCGCTCAGTGACGAGGTCAAGTCACAAGCGGTGGCGGTGCGCGCCGCCTTGGAAAGGTCGGGTCTGGACCACGGACCGATCAGCGTGCACGACAAGATGCGGTCGATGGGCATGGCACAGGTCCCCTCGACAGCATCGCTGGCCCGCATCTTCCGCGATGCCGGAGTAGCCCGGCGTGAACCGAAAAAGAAGCCCCGCTCGGCGTGGCGGCGGTTCGTCTATCCCGCACCGAATGCGTGCTGGCAACTCGACGGCACCGAATACGTTCTGACCGGCGGACGTACGTGCGTCATCCTGCAACTGATCGACGATCACTCTCGCTACGCCGTGGGCTCCCACGTGGCCGCCGGTGAGACCTCCGACGCCGCGATCGCGGTGTTCGACAAGGCGGTGACCGCTCACGGCGTGCCCCAGCGACTCCTCACCGACAACGGGCCCGCTTTCAACCCCTCACGCCGCGGCCGCATCGGTCAACTCGTCGAACACGCCCACGCGCTCGGAGTCGAAACAATCACCGGCAAGCCCTACAAGCCCACCACGCAGGGCAAGAACGAACGCTTCCACCAGACACTGTTCCGCTACCTGGACAAACAGCCACTTGCCGACACCCTGGCCGAGTTGCAGGCCCAGGTCGACGCGTTCGACCACATCTACAACACCGAGCGGCCTCACCAAGGACTGCCCGGGCGGGTCACACCGTTGACCGCCTGGCAGGCAACACCGAAAGCCGACGCGCCACACCCCAAATTCGGTCGGCCGTTGCTCGATCCGCCGACACCACGCCCTCGGCCCGCACAGCGGCAACCCACCGACCTACCCGACGGCGTCCTGGCCAGAACTGTCAGCACCTCCGGCACCATCAGCGTGGACGCAGTCACCTACATGGTCGATGTGGACCACGCCTTCGACCAGGTCCTCGTTGTCACCGACGACAACACAATCGTCATCGCCAACACCGAAGGCGAAGTCCTCGTCGAACACCCCCGACCCGCCCCAGGAATCACCTACGTCGGAAATCGACAACCCCGCGGCCCACGCCCCACCAAGAAGACCGCACCGTCACCGAAGTCCTGACACACCAAGTGTCACCAATGTCCAGATGCAGAAACGTCACCGATGTCCCGATACATCACACGCCCGTGCCTCCGATCCTACAGCTAGACTCGAATGAATGTTCGAGGAGTGGTCTGATCGGCGGACGCTGCGGGTGTCATCTCGCAGGACATCGGTGACAGTTGTGCATCAAGACATCAGTGACAGAGTTGGTGGCTGTGGTGGTGACACTTCTCCGCCTGACGGCACATCCCCGGCATAGCCTCTGGGCTCCGACCCGGCACCGCCCGATGCAACGCTGATGCCCACATCCACATCGTCGACGCGGCTTTGGGGGTGTGCTGTGGTACCGCACACACTTGGCCGTCCGACTTGCATCCCTACCCTCCCGTAAGGGTAGTGTTGCCGTGTTGCGTCGCTCCTCTGCGAAGTACCGATCGTCGGCGACTGGTTGGGGAAGCTTGCGCGACAGAGTCTTTGATTCACGGCGCTGTGCAGCGCTCGTGTTCCCGATCCGTGTTCGCGGTTGCGTGCCTATGCGCGGCCCGCGCCTTCTCTTGAAAGCGATGTGTGTCTGTGGCGACCGAGGTGCTGTCTCCTGTTCAACAGCAGTCGGTGTGGGCGGCGTTGCGTTCACCGCGGCGTCTGCGTACCGAGGTTCTGGCCGGTCTGGTAGTTGCGCTCGCATTGATTCCCGAGGCGATCTCGTTCTCGATTATCGCCGGTGTGGATCCGCGAGTCGGGTTGTTCGCGTCGTTCACGATGGCGGTGACCATCGCGATCGTTGGGGGTCGGCCAGCGATGATCTCCGCGGCGACCGGTGCAACAGCACTGGTCGTGGCGCCGCTGGTCAAAAGTCACGGCCTGGACTATCTGATTGCCGCAGTGCTCCTTGCCGGCGTCTTCCAGTTGGTCCTCGGTGGTCTCGGTGTCGCCAAGCTGATGCGGTTCATACCCCGTAGCGTCATGGTCGGCTTCGTTAACGCCCTGGCCGTTCTCATCTTCACCGCTCAGCTCCCGTACCTGTTGGGCGTGCCGTGGTTGGTGTATCCGCTGGTCGCTGTCGGTATCGCGATCATCGTGCTTCTGCCGAAGATCACCAAGGTGATCCCCGCGCCACTGGTGGCTATCGTGCTGCTCACCGCGATCACGCTGGCCGTCGGTTTCTCGGTGCCCAATGTCGGGGATGAGGGAAAGCTGCCCGACAGCCTGCCCAGCCTGTTCGTCCCCGACGTTCCGCTGACCTGGGACACCCTGACAGTCATCGCCCCATACGCGTTCACCATGGCACTGGTCGGACTGCTCGAATCGCTGATGACCGCCAAATTCGTCGACGATCTCACCGACACCCACTCCAACAAAACCCGCGAAGCCGCCGGACAGGGAATCGCGAACGTTGTCAGTGGACTCTTCGGCGGGATGGGCGGCTGCGCGATGATCGGGCAGACCATGATCAACGTCAAAGACGCGGGTGCGCGCACTCGGATCTCGACCTTCCTTGCCGGGGTGTTCCTCCTCGTTCTGGTCGTCGGCCTCGGCGATATCGTCGCCCTCATCCCCATGGCCGCGCTCGTCGCGGTCATGATCATGGTGTCAGTCGGCACCATGGACTGGCACAGTCTCAACCCGAAGACGTTGCGGCGCATGCCGAAAAGCGAGACTGCGGTCATGCTCGCCACCGTCATCGTCACCGTGGCCACCCACAACCTCGCCTACGGCGTCATCGTCGGTGTTCTCACGGCGATGGTGCTCTTCGCCCGACGGGTCGCCCACTTCACCGAAGTCGTCGACGTCGCCGACCCCGACCCCGATACCCGGGTCTACGCCGTTCAGGGCGAACTGTTCTTCGCCTCAAGCAACGACCTGATCTACCAGTTCGACTACGTCGGCGACCCGAAGAACGTGATCATCGACATGAGCGGCTCGCACATCTGGGACGCCTCCACAGTCGCTACCCTTGACGCCATCACGACCAAATACCAGGCAAAAGGCAAGACCGCCACCATCATCGGACTCAACGACAGCAGCGCCGAGCGTCATCAACGTCTTAGCGGACACCTCGCCGGCACACACTGACCACGAAAGGGCCACCAGTGACCGCCGAGGAGACCGAGCACTTCCAGATCGGCGAAGTCGCCGCTGCCACCGGGCTATCGGTCAAGACCATCCGCCACTACGGCGATGTCGGCCTGGTAACCCCCTCGGCACGCTCGACCGGGGGCTTCCGCCTCTACACCCACACAGACATCGACCGGCTTCTGGTCATCCGCCGGATGAAGCCCCTCGGTTTCACCCTCGACGACATGGGCGCGCTACTGGCCGCACAAGACACACTCGCGCTCTCAGACGCGGACGACCACGAGCGTCGTGCGGCGCTGGCCACCATCTCCGAGTTCCGCGGCCGCGCCGAAACGGCCTGCCGCACGCTTGAACGTCAGGTCGAGTATGCCCGCGAACTAGTCGATCAACTCGCCGATCACGTTAGCGCCACCCAGCGCTCCTGATGTCACCTGTCGATGGTGACCAGCGCCGCTCCACGCTCACAGGTCCGCGCGGTCACTCGTTGGGCGCCTCATCGCCGTGGTCTGGGCCGGTACTGCGCGACGTCCGAGAGTGACACTGACACAGATCACCGCACTCAGCGCCCGGTGGCTGCTGAACGATCACGCCAGGTGTGCCGGTTCAGCAGCACCCGGTGGTGGCGCCGAGGACGTTGCGCAGTGCGTCCAGCGAGTCGGGTTGTGCGCGGTAGTAGACGTTCATTCCTCGACGGTCAGCGGTGACCATGCCGGCCTTGCGGAGCTGGCCCAGGTGATGACTGGTCGTCGCCTCGGTGAGACCGACCGCGGTCGCGAGGTCGCAGGTGCATATTCCGCCACCGGTGTCAACGGCCAGTTTGATGTCCCCGCTGGTGGCCAGGTGAAAGTCCCCACCCTGTGCGGGATGTTCTAGGTGGGTGGCACCTCCGTTCGGTGTGTCATGCGGTAGGAGTCGCCGTCGGTGATGACGATGGTGGCGTGGTGCAGGAGCCGGTCGAGGATGCTGGCGGCGGTGGTGTGTTCGGGCAGGAATCGTCCCCATTGTTCGAAGGGCCAGTGGCTGGCGATCGCGAGTGATCGGCGTTCGTAGGCGCCTGCGACGAGTCGGAACAGCAGTTGGGTGCCGGTGTCGTCGAGTGGGGCGAATCCGACCTCGTCGAGGATGATCAGGTCTTGGCGCAGTAGGGTGTCGATGGTTTTACCGACGGTGTTGTCGGCCAGCCCGCGATACAGGGTCTCCACGAGGTCGGCGGCGGTGAAGTACCGCACTTTGTGCCCGGCGTGCACTGCGGCGATCCCCAGCCCGATCAGGGTGTGGCTCTTACCGGTCCCGGCCGGGCCAATCAAGGCCAGGTTATGTTGAGCCCGAACCCATTCCAGTGACGACAGGTAGTCGAAAGTGTTGGCCGGGATAGAGGATGCGGCCACGTCGAACGATTCCAAGGTTTTGGTGACTGGGAACCCGGCAGTCTTGAGTCGGTTGCGGATGTTGGAGGCATCACGGGCGGCGATCTCGGCCTCGACCAGTGTTCGCAGCACTTCTTCGGGTGTCCATCGCTGAGTTTTCGCGGTGAGTAGGACCTCGGGTGCGCTACGGCGGATCGAGGCCAGTTTCAATCGGCGTAGCGCCAGATCCAGATCGGCTGGTAGCGGTGGCACTGTCTGGGGTGCAACGGGTTTCGATGTTGTGGTGGTCATGACACCTCCTTGTCGCCGGCGCCGAGTTTGTAGGCCTCCAGCGAGCGGGTGGGGGCGGTAGGCAGGTGGCCCAGCAGTGCTGTGCCGGCCGGTCGCGGGTTGGGGATGCCGGCTCCGGCATCGAGGATCGAGCGCACATCGGCGGCCTTGAACCGTCGGAACGCCACCGCCCTGGTCAGGGCGGTGAGCACCTGTTCGTGGCCGTGGGAGGTGATGAGTCCGAGGATGTCATCGAGTTCACCGGCCAGGCGGGTATTACCGATCGCCGCGGCACCGACTAGGAACTGCTCGGCTGGTTCTCCGAGATCGCAGAACTGTTTTTCGGCAGCAGTTTTCGGTCGTGGTGCACGACTAAGGGGTGTGCGTGGCCCGCCGTAATGATCGTCGTTGAGGACCACCTCTCCTGGTGCAGCCAACGCATGCTCGGCGACCACCTCGCCCGAGGCGGGCTCGGCGATCAGGAGCGTTCCACCGTCCTGGAGGAGGGTCACGGTGGCGCCGATGAGCCGGTTAGGAACCGAGTAGCGGGCCGAGGCATACCGGATACAGGAAAGACGGTCGACTTTACGGGTGACCGGCGGCGGGCCGACCTGAGCACGCAGAGACGGTAACGCCGCCAACACTTTCCGTTCACTCACCAGCTGGTCAGTGGGCACCGTCAGCGTATCGCTGTGGCGTCGAGTGTTGACCTCGGCACACCAGTCCCACGCAGCCCGGTTCGCCAGATGCACATCCAGCTGCACGTCGTCGCGACCCGCGGCGATCTTGGCTTCGGTCCACAACGGCTGCGCCAGATCCGACTGCGCGTACCCGCACAGGTTCTCCACGATCCCCTTCGACTCCGGATCGGCGCCGTGACAGAAGTCCGGGGCGAACCCGTAGTGGGTGGCAAACCGCACATACGTGGGGGTGGGTACGACGACGTTGGCGACGACTCCACCTTTGAGGCAGCCCATCCGATCAGCAAGTACCTTGTTGGGCACTCCACCGATCTCCTCGAAGGCTTCAGCAATGAATCCGAGTGTGGTGGTGGCTGTTTCGTTGGTGGCGAACCGAACGAACCGCCAGCGTGAGAACGCCAGCACCGCGCAGAACATGTGTAACCCGCCGATCACCGCCCAATCGATGACCAGGTAGTCACCCGGAGCCCACACTGCCGGGCGACGGCCGCGGTGATGCTCACGGCGCCACTGCGTTTTCTCCTGGGCGACCAGACGACGGAAATTCCGCGCCGACCCCTCATATCCTGCCGCTCGCGCTACCGGTAGCAGCCGTTTGGCAGTGATCCGGCCGTGTGACCGCGCGACTCGCTGCGCGACGAGCTGGGCCACCGCATCGTAGTTGCGGGCCCGTTCCTTGCGATCGGGTGGTTGATCGTCGGCTTCGAACCGATCGACCACGCGCTTGACGGTCTTGTGGGTGGTGCCGCACACCTCGGCTGCGGCGCGATAGCTTCCGAGTTCTCGGTAAGCAGAAATGATGTCCATACGGTCCTTCGCAGACTTCAATGGAACTCCCGGGCGGTGATGGTGATCGGTTGGCACCTTCACCGTCATCGCCTGGGCCTTCAGTTCCGGGTCGACACGACGAACACAGGGTGGGGACTTTTATCTGGCCACCAGCGGGGACCTCGACCTGGCCACCAGTGGGGACTTTCTCATGGCCATGGACAACCGGCGTCGGCGAGCAGGATCGACACGAGTTTGATGCGCACGGGGTCAGCAAGAGCCTTGAGCCGCAATGCGATCTCGAGCGCGGTGTCGTCATCGAGCGGGGCCGCCGATACCGGTGCGCAGTCCGGCGGAGCCTCTCGCTTGTGGCCAGGGCGAGCCATGAGCGTCAGCCAGCGGCGACCCGATGGGCTGGTTACTACTCAAAGATCAGTGGCCACAGACGGCGCGGCCGCGCAAAGACTGACGCTGGCGCGCTGAGCGTTGATGCGTTGAGCCACACTATGGGCGGACCCAGTGGACCTTGACGTTCGTTTGTTATAGACCAACGGCATCAAGCAGCAACACCGCAGCGCGGTTACGGGCCAGCTTCTGGGGTGGGGCTCGGTAGGTCGTCCCGTTGCACTACTCGTCGCTCTATTGACCAGCGGTCGCCGTTGAGGACCAAGTGGTCCGTGCATGTGCACATGAATTCCACTGTCGATGGTCCGCCTTGCGGCGTGCGGACGATTACGGCGTAACTGTCAGCGCGAATCTTGGTGAGATCGCTATCTACGTAGTGCAACTCCAGGGTTGTCAGGCAGTGCCGTCGACTTTCGCCGGAGTCGCGCAACTTGTGCGCGGCTTTAAGGGCTTCGGCGGCGATATGGTCGCGCCCCTTCTGCGTGTCCGGCCGTGCGTTGGTAGCGAACGTCGCGGTGTCGGTGAAGTCCGCGGTCCAGTCTGCTACACGGCCTTGATCCATCGCCCGCATGTGTCGGGCGTAGAACAGTGTGATGTCTGTGTGGACTTGCGCCGGGATGGGCGTCATCGAGGATCTCGCGCGCTGAAAAGCACTACACTGCCGCGGATTTCAAGTATGTGACTTGAGAAGTGATGATCAAGCGCTTCGTGTAGCGAATCGACGGAGTCGAGTTGGTTGTGGAAGGCGCCCATCCGTTGATACAGAGCATTGAATGTCTGAGACAGGGGGGTTGCCGGTGCGCCACCTGTGACTACGGTGCTACCGAAGAGTGTTCCATCTGGTGACAGCAGTGGCTTAATCCGGGCGAAGACCTCCCCTCGCCCTCCTGAGGTGTGCGGAAGGCAGTGCAGTACGTAGTTGAGGGCGATCGAGTCGAATGGTGTGTTGGGTATGTCTGGCAATTCGTCGAGTAGGTCCGCGCGCACTGTGGATGGGTTGTAGCGAGCGATTCGTTGCTGGACAAATGTGAGGGGGTCTGGGTTCAGGTCGATCAGTGTGATCTGGGGTTTCGGTGACGGGAATGTGCAGTGGTCGAGGTAGTAGCCCGAGCCGGGGCCGACATCGAGATGGCGGTCGGTGACATGCTTGTTGTACAACTCGACCAGTCGGCCGGGAGGGCATCTCCACAGTAGGTAGTTCGCCGCCTTCACTGTTACGAGGTCGTAGCCGTTGAGGCGGTTGGTGCGATAGAAAGTCTGACCGTGGTCGGCTGGCTTTGGGTCGCCCATATCGCTCACTTTCGAGTTCGTGGTCATATCAGTAGATGCCGAGTCCGCCGCACACGTTGAGCGCCTGGGCGGTTACCGACGCTGCGGACGGGCTCGCGAGATAGGCGACCATCGCCGCGACTTCGTCGGGGGAGCTGTAGCGACCTAGGGGGATCTTGGATTCGAAGTCGTTGAGAACCTGTTCCTCTGAGACATTTCGCATGGTTGCATAGGCCTGTCGAATGGATGCGGCCATCTCGGTTTCGACGTATCCAGGGCACACGGCGTTCACGGTCAGCCCGGTCGGAGCCACTTCTTTTGCGAGTGCTTTGGTGAAGCCGATGACTCCTGCTTTAGCGGCCGAGTAGGGTGTTCCATAGGGGACGCCTTGCTTACCGCCTGTTGAGGCGATGTTGATGATGCGTCCGTCAGAGCTCTGGATGGTCGGCGATTCGGTCATCACTGCGCGAGTTACCCAAAACACGCTATTGAGGTCCGTTTCGATGACGTCGAGCCACAGTTCATCGGTGATCGTGGCGATAGGCCCGCCTCCGCCGCGGCCGGCATTGTTGATCAGAACGTTGATAGGTCCATGGTCGGAGACGACTTTGGAGATCAGGGTCCGCACCGCAGCGCGGTCGCAGACGTCGTTGTTGTAACCGGACACGCCGGGTAGTGCCTCGATAGCGCGATCGAGCTTGTCTTGATTGCGCCCTGTAACGACGACGCGGTATCCCGCATCGCGAAGCTGTTGGGCACAGGAGTATCCGATCCCGCTTGTCCCACCTGTGACCAGAGCCAGCGCACTCACAGATCCTCCCGAACTACGTCGCTTGTTTGTGTGCTCAGGTTCTTCGTATCGGGTCGAGATTTGATCGAGCGCCGATAGTGAACTCTCGCGACCGCTCTTCGACCTGATCTGGAGGCGGTGGCACCAGTGTCGACAGAGTGAATCGTCGAGTGGTTGTAACTGGGCTTTCGGTGCTGGCCCCTGGGTCTGTCGATACCGAAGCGTTTTGGGCAATGATCACTGCTGGGCGTACCGCGATCCGCCGGATCAGCGCGTTTGATCCGGCCCAGTTTCGCTCGCAGGTGGGCGGCGAGATTGACTTCGATCCGATTGGGATGGGGTTGACCCACCGCGAGTCCCGCCGGATGGATCGCGCGTCGATGTTCGCTGTGGTGTGTGCTCGCCGGGCGTTTGCTCAGTCGGGTGTCGATGATGGGGTGGACCGGGCGCGTGTGGGTGTCACGGTTGGCAATGCGGTGGGGTCGGCCACTAGCGTCGAAAGTGAGTATGTGGTGCTGTCCGATGACGGCGCGGACTGGTTTGTCGATGAGAGCTACGCGGCAGCGCACCTGTTTGACTACTTCACGCCGGGTTCGATCGCACGCGAAGTCGCGCAGGTCATCTCTGCTGAGGGTCCAGTCAGCGTGGTGTCGGCCGGCTGCACGTCGGGCATCGACTCAATTGGGCAAGCTGCCGGCCTCATCGGGGAAGGGTCGGCCGATGTGATGGTCGCGGGTGCAACTGATGCCCCTATCACCCCGATAGCGGTGGCGTGTTTCGACGCGATCCGCGCCACCACTCCCAACAACGAGGAACCTGCGAGCTCCGCCAGGCCATTCGACGCCCGCCGCAACGGCTTTGCCATTGCCGAGGGCGCAGCGATGCTCGTTCTCGAAGAGTACGAGCACGCGCGCCGACGTGGAGCTGCAATTCTTGGCGAAGTAGCCGGTTATGCCTCTACCTGCAACGCCCACCACATGACGGGCCTGACCGCGGAGGGGACCGAAATGACTCTGGCCATCAACAAGGCGCTGTCGGCGGCGCGGTCGACTAGCACCGACATCGATTACGTCAATGCTCACGGTTCGGGAACCAAACAGAACGACATCCACGAAACAGCCGCAATCAAAAGAAGTCTGGGTTCGCACGCGGCGCAGGTGCCGGTGAGCTCGATTAAGTCGATGGTGGGACACTCGCTGGGAGCGATCGGATCGATCGAGATCGCAACCTGCTTGCTGGCCATGCGTGATTGCGTAGTTCCACCAACGGCCAATCTGCATGAACCGGACCCGCTCTGCGACCTCGACTATGTACCGCTGATAGCGCGCGAAGCGTCCTTGAACACGGTACTTACGGTAGGCAGCGGTTTCGGTGGCTTCCAGAGTGCGATGGTTCTGAAGAAGGTGCCTCATGACCGACCGGGACTGTGTGGTGACGGGCTTGGACGTCGCGGCTGCCACCGGGTTGAATCTTGACCAGTACTGGCAGCGCACTGTCGAAGGCGCATCAGGCATCGACGTAGTGCCAGAGTTTGACACCCGATACTCTGCGGCACTGGCGGGGCGAATCTCGGGGTTCGACCCCGCCGACTTCCTTCCCGGCCGACTGATCAAGCAGACTGACAGAGTCACCCAATTGGCGTTGGTCTCCGCAGAACGAGCCCTCGTTGACGCCAAGGTCGATACTTCGACCCTCAACCCGTTCGACTGCTCAGTGATCACATCGAACGCCACCGGCGGATTCGAGTTTTCTCATCGAGAAATGCAGAGACTGTGGACCGAGGGCCGCGAGAGCGTCAGCGTGTACCAGTGTTTTGCGTGGTTCTACGCAGTTAATACCGGACAGATCTCGATCCGCCACGGCATGAAGGGGCCGAGCGCTGTTCTGGTGGCCGAGCAAGCTGGCGGCCTCGACGCCATCGGGCACGCCCGACGAAGCATCAGGGCGGGACACTGTTCCTTGGCAGTGACGGGCGGAATGGAGTCCTCCTTCGATCCGTGGGGCTGGGTATCACATCTGGCTTGCGGTTCAATTGCAACTACCCGCGCCCCTGAACAGGGATACCTCCCGTTCGCCCCGGGAAACAACACGCACGTTCCAGGTGAAGGCGGTGCCATGCTGGTCGTCGAGAGCGGCCTGCAAGCAGGTCGAAGATGCTACGGCCACATCTGCGGCTACGCTGCGGCCTTCAATCCCCGTGATGACCACACGTACACACAACCTCTGGCGCGGGCTATCTCCTCAGCACTCGACGATGCGCACATAACCGCAGCCGAGGTCGACGTGGTCTTCGCCGATGCCAGCGGAGTGAGTGCCGCCGACGAGGCCGAAGCCGCGGTGCTCAGCGCCTTGTTCGGTGCTGGCAGCGTTCCTGTGACGGCACCGAAGGCCGGCACCGGAAGGATTATGGCAGGTGCCGGCCCCCTCGACGTTGCTACAGCTCTGCTAGCCCTGGCCCACGACACCATCCCTCCGACACCGAACGTCGGTACCACCGATCTCCCGATCGATCTCGTTGTAGGACAGGCCAGAAGCTGTTCTCTCAGAACCGCGGTGATCATCGCGAGAGGCCAGGGAGGATTCATCTCGGTGATTGTCGTCCGAAAATGATGCACATGTTTCACGTTCCACGAAAGGCAGTGAATTATGTTGACCGCCAACGAGTTGCGCAAGGCGATGATCGCCAGCGCCGGTGAAGACGAGTCGATTGATCTCGACGGCGACTTCGAAACGACCGAGTTCGCCGAGTTGGGTTTCGACTCGCTGGCACTGATGGAAACCTGCTCACAGCTCAAACGCGAGCATGGGATAGTGATCCCTGACGAAACGTTGTGGGACCTCAGCACGCCGGAAGAGCTTCTGCGCTGGGTCAACAACAACGCCGCACCGTGAGCGCCGCTTCGTCAGCTTCTCCACTCTCGGGCGGTCACACGCGCAGGACCGTGTTCCTCTTTCCCGGCCAAGGAGCACAGTATCCCCGCATGGCCGCGGATCTGTACGGAGTCGATGAAACGTTCACCACCGTGATGGATCAGGCCTTCACCATCCTCGACGACCCCGCACTGCGCAAGATATGGCTCCAGCACAATCCCGGGCCGCTCTTTCACGACATCACGCGTGCCCAGCCGCTGTTGCTCTCGGTGAACTATGCGCTGGCGTCAACCCTGATCAACGCTGGTGTTGAACCCGACGGGTTGCTCGGCCACAGCATCGGGGAAGTGTCGGCAGCGGTGATTGCCGGCGTCTTCGACTTCGCCGACGCCCTGGCTCTGCTCGCTGGGTTCGTTCGCTACTACCAGCACGCACCCGCGGGCGGAATGCTCGCTGTGGTGGGCTCGGCCGACGAGGTCGAAGACCGGATCGGCGGAATCGCTGACGTCGCTGTGGGAGTAGTGAACGGCCCGCGGCAGGTGTTGGTGTGTGGAGGCAAGGATGGGCTACGCGAAGTCAGACGCCGACTGATTAGAAACGGCTTCACATGCGCAGATGTGAACGCACTCCAGCCATTTCACAGCGCACTGTTGAACGATGTACCGGACGGAGTACATCGGCCGCAATGGGACGACGCACGCATGCAGAGCGGTCTCCGGCGACCACAGCGTCAGCTGTACTCGGGCTACCTCGGTGCGCTCTTGCCCGACGACCACGCGCTCGACCCCGCCTTCTGGCTCGGGCAACCCGCCCGCCAGGTGTTGTTCGGCCCGGCGCTACGCGCGGTGCTTGCCGACGGTCCCTGCACCCTGATCGAGTGTGGCCCCGGTCGATCACTTACCGCGCTCGCCCGGCGCACACATGCTGTGTCCTCGGGGGAAAGTAGCTGCATCGCAGTTGCTCCCGGCCGCCGCGACAGCAACGACAACGACACACTGAACGCCGCACTGGCGCTACTGCGCCGGCAAGCAGACGCACCCCAGGCCGAAAGGACGAGACGATGACCAGATCGACCAACGTACGGGCGCTGGAGCACCGCATCAGCGGTCCGGTGATCACCCCAGCCGACCGTGCTTACGACAGGGCACGCAGGGTGTGGAACGGCATGATCGACCGACGTCCACTGGCCATCGCGCAGGTAACCGGCCCCGAAGACATCAAAACAGCGATTGCGTGGGCTCAGGCAGAGGAACTGCCCGTCGCTGTCCGATGCGGTGGCCACTCGATGGCCGGCCACTCGACGGTCGACGATGGTCTCATCATCGATCTCCGCAGGATGGCGGCAGTGACTGTCGACCCGGATTCTCGATCAGCTACTGCCGAAGGCGGGTGTCTCCTCGGAGCTTTCGACACCGCAACGCAGGCCTACATGCTCGCTGCGCCAGCGGGAGTCGTATCTCACACTGGCCTTGGCGGGCTCGTACTTGGAGGCGGGTTCGGTTGGTTGAGCAGAAAATACGGATTGTCGATCGACAATCTGAACGCAGCGCAGGTCGTCCTGGCCTCAGGAGAGGTGGTGCGAGCCAGCGCCCGCGAGAACCCTGATCTGTTCTGGGGGCTACGGGGCGGAGGTGGAAACTTCGGTGTGGTCACCGAATTCGAATTCACCCTCCACCGCGTCGGACCGATCCGGTTCTTCTGCGGATACTTCGCCCTTGAGGATGCAAAGCATGTCCTCACGACGTGGAGGGACTACATGCCGACCGCGCCGGACGAGCTGACCTGGGTGTTCTACCTGCGTCTGGCCCCACCGCTGCCCGAACTGCCCGAACACATGTGGGGTACCCCAATGTTGTGCGCGATGGCCTGCTGGGTCGGGAATCCGGCCGATGGAGAGGCCGCCATCGCAGATATCGTCGCGGTGGCCCCCTGTCACGGTGTCACCACAGCGACGATGCCCTACCGCGCGGTACAGGCATACGCGTTCCCTGGAGCCGTCGTTCCGGAGCGGATATGCACCAAAAGCGGCTACGCAGCTTCCCTTCCCGACGCTCTGATTGACAAAGCACTGCACTACGGAAGCCAGATAACCTCTCCGTTCTCCCAGCTCGAACTTCTCTATCTTGGCGCGGCAGTCGAACGTGTCCCCGCAGACGCCACGGCGTATCACAATCGGGATCTACCGTTCGTCGTGAGCTTCGCCGCGGCATGGAACGACCGGGCACACGACGACACCAACACGAGCTGGGCACGAACCGGATACACCGATATCGAACCACTCCTCGCTGGCGGATACGTCAACTTCATGAACCCCGAGGAAGACGGCCGCACCGAAGACTCCTACGGGCGCAGCAAATACCGCCGGCTCCAGCACATCAAGAGGCAATACGATCCGAGCAACTTCTTTCGGTTGAACCCGAATATTCTGCCTGCCAGCGACGATGGAGGCTTCGTGTCGCAATGACGCCCCGCCACCCCGACGCTGATCGGCTGCACCAGTTCCCTCCCGAGCAGCCTGACCGACTGGATGTCGAACCGCTCTACGCCCAGTTGCGCCCCACTGCCCCCGTATCGCGGGTCCGGCTGCCGGTCGGTGGGACAGGGTGGCTACTCACGCGTTACGACGACATACGCACCGCGTTGGCCTCCCCGCAATGCCTGCGCGGGCCGCTATCGGACCCGGAGACGCCACGTATCCTGCCGGTCCCGGCAACAGAAGGAATCCTGATGACGCTGGACGGCGACGAGCACGCCGCCGTGCGTTCAGTGTTGGTGCCGTGGTTTACCGCCCGTCGAGCCCAGTCGTACCGTGGAGCCACTCGAGCCGCCGCCCGTGACCTCATCGCCGACATGCGTGCGAAGGCAGAACCCGACCTTTTCGAGGACTTCGCTCAACCGTTGTCGGCCAACGTCATCGGTGATCTTTTAGGGGTTCCCCGAACGGACCGGGAGCAGTTCCACCACTGGAGCGTGGAGCTGTTGTCGTCCGACTACCGACCGGAACGCGTGCAGTCCACTGTCGACAGTCTCGAAGACTATTTCACAGGCTTAGTGGCTGAACGTCGGTGCCGACCCCGACACGATGTTCTCAGCGCCCTGGCCGAGCACGCCGACGCCGGCCATTTGACGACTGCTCAGGTTGTCGAACTCGCCCGCGACATCCTTGTCGCAGGCTTCGAAACCACGGCTCGGCAGCTCGTCAACTCGGTCTACCTGCTATCGACTGCCCCGGGTGCCTGGCGCTGGCTCCAACACGACCCCACTCGTGTCCCACTTGCTGTCGAAGAGCTTCTCCGATTCATCCCGCTCGGTGCCGGCGAATTTCGCCTGAGGGTGACCGATGCACCCCTATCGCTGGCACAAGACACACCGTTCCCGGTCACTATCGGCCCCAACGAAGTGATCATCGCCCCGACCAGTGCCGCCAACACCGACTCGGGCCGCTTCGACGATCCATTCATCCTCCAACTGGATCGACACGCCAACGCCCACCTCACATTCGGCCACGGCGCACATCGATGTCTCGGTGCGCAATTCGCTCGGATGGAACTCAACGCCGGACTTCACCAACTACTCGAGGACGTGCCCACAATGGCGTTGGCAATCCCCGAGCAGGATCTGCGATGGAGCCGGGGGCTGCAGGTTCGCGGCCCCCGTTCGTTGCCGATCTGTTCGCTCGACCACGACATCTGACCCGTGGATCTTACGAGAGGAAACCACAGTGGGACTGACCATCGATCCAACCAACCGAGTCACAATCGGCCAAGTCGCCGACGCAGCCGGCAACGGCCACCACATCACCATCGACGACCGAGCATGGGACCGCATCGGCGCATCCCGCGATCTGCTCGACGAATTCGTCTCCGACGGCCGCATCATCTACGGCGTGACCACAAGCGTCGGCGGCTTCGCCGACCGCTTCGTTCCCGCATCAGATGCACAACAACTCCAAGACAACCTCATCCAAGCGGTAGCGACCAATGTCGGTGCCTACCTCGATGAAAAGACCACCCGGGCGATCATGATCAGTCGCGTGGTGTCCCTATCCTTGGGTAACTCGGCCATACAACCTGACAACCTCCGCATCTACCTGGCCATTCTTAATGCCGGAATCGTCCCGTGCATCCCCGAAAAAGGTTCGCTGGGTACCAGCGGTGACCTCGGGCCGCTGGCCTACGTGGCGATGGTGTGCACCGGCAAATGGAAGGCGTACTACCGGGGCCGCATCGTCGACGGAGCCGAAGCGCTCAACTGTGCTGGGATAGAACCGGCACGCTTGAGCTACAAAGAGGGCCTGGCCATGATCAACGGCACTGCCGGAATGGTCGGTATCGCAGCATTGACCTACCACAGTGCCCGCACCCTCGTGGACATCTATCACGCCATTACTGCGCTGTCCATCGAAGGGCTGGCGGGCATCGTTGATCCGTTCCGGCCGGAGGTGCATACGGTGAAACCGCATCGTGGACAGGCAGAATCGGCAAGCAAAGTCTACCGAGGGCTGCATGACTCCGGTCTGGCACGATCGGAACGTGACATCGAGGAAGTTCTGGACGCGCGCCGCGCGGGCCGGGGCAAGGCAGTACCGGCGGGAACCGAGAAGTTGGCCATCGAAGATGCCTACTCGATTCGCTGTACCCCACAGATCCTTGGCCCCGTGCTGGACAGTCTCGATTGGATCGAAACCACGATTGAGAACGAACTGAACTCCACCAGTGATAATCCCATTGTCCTACCCGAGGTCGGTCAGGCCTTTCACAACGGACACTTTCACGGCCAGTACATCTCGATGTCCATGGATCACTTGGCGATTGCACTGACAACAGTGACCAACCTCGCAAACCGCCGAGTCGATAGGTTCCTCGATCAGGCCAACAGCAATGGCCTGCCGCCATTCCTGTGCCAGGAGAATCCGGGGCTTCGCCTGGGCCTCATGGGCGGCCAGTTTATGACTGCCTCTGTGACAGCGGAGAATCGTGCGCTGACTGTGCCGATGTCCATTCAATCACTGAGCACCACCGCAGACTTTCAAGACATCGTCTCCTTCGGTTTCGTGGCTGCCCGTCGCGCGCGAGAAGTACTGCGAAATACGGCCTACGTCATAGCATTTGAGCTGATTTGCGCGTGTCAAGCCGTGGATATCCGTGGCGGCGCAGGAGGACTGAGTTCTTGGACCCGAAGGTTGTACGAGAAGGTCCGCGAGATCGTTCCGTACCTCGACCACGACGTGACGATCACGGATTATCTGGAAGCGCTCGCCAGCTTCTTGCTGGGTGAGGATGCCGGCTCGCTGGCTGCCGTACCTTCCGGCGGTGAGCTGCGTGTTTGATAACAACGACATTCGTGGACTCGTCGAGCGGTGGCGTCGAGCCGAGTTGAATGGCGACAGCGATGAGGTGGCTGCGGTATTGGCGACCGATTTCATCGGAGTCGGTCCGATGGGATGGGTGCGCACCAAAGCTCAGTGGGTCGAAAAGTACCGGTCTGGAACTGTATCGAACGACACGTTCGACCTGGACGATCTGACCGTGATCCCGCTAGGCCGTGACTCGGCGGTGGTGGTGACCCATCAAACGCAGGTAGGGACGAACGGTACCGTACCGACGACTGGCCAGTTCCGGTTTTCCTTGACGATAGGAGCGGACGTCCTCATCCATTCGATCCATGTGACTCGAATTCTGGAGCATCCGCGTTGACGTGCTCGCGTAGCGCGAATCGCTGAATTTTCCCTGCAGAGGTCTTGGGCAAGGAGTCGACCAGCTCGAAATAGTGGGGGACATGGTCAGCAGGCAGTTCTCGAGCGCAGAGTTTACGCAGTTCGGCCACAGTTGACTGTTGCTGGTCTGGTGTCAGGGCTCGGTGGGGGACCACGAACGCCTTGATGCGATTCAGACCGCCTGTTTCGACGCTCACAACGGCGTTCTCGGCGACTATCGGGTGAGCGGCCAGACGGGTCTCGATGGAGTTCGCAGAGATCCACATGCCGCTGATCTTGAGCATGTCGTCAACCCGTCCGAGATACCAGTATCGTCCATCGGCATCGCGACGGAAGCAGTCGCCGGTGCGAAACCATTGTCCGCAGAATGCATCTCGGGTGGAGTGTTGATTGTGCCAGTACCGGTCAAAGGTACTGGGGCCGCGAACCCACAGTTCCTGTGCCCCGTCGTCTCCCTCGCCGCTGACGGTGGGTCGTAGCTCAAGCTCGTAGCCCGGAACGGGAACTCCTGCCGAGCCCACGACAACGGAGCCCGGCCGATTGCTGCAGTAGATGTGGAGCATTTCTGTTGACCCCACGCCGTCGAGGATCTCAATGCCGGTCCTACTTCGCCAGCGCTCCCAGACCGCGGGCGCGAGGGGTTCTGCGGCTGACACGCATCTACGTAGCGAAGCAAGTGAGAAGCCATCATCTCGGCGAGTGATCGCGTTGTAGAGTGCCGGCACGGAAAACAACACCGACACACCCGCCTTCTCGATGGTCTCGCACACCGTCGACGGCCCGGGTCTACCTCGCAGGTAAGTCACCGACGCCCCGTGCCACAGCGGGAACAACAGTCCGCCTCCCAAACCGTAGGCGTGGAACAACTTGGCAGTGGAAAAGCAGCGATCCGAAGCGCTCATCCCTAGAACCTCGCCTGCGTAGTTGGTGCAAACTCCGGAAACATCACGGTGGAGATGCACGACCGCCTTGGGGCGACCTGTCGATCCGGAGCTGTATAGCCAGAACGCTTGGTCCTCGCCGTGGACTGGCTCTGGAGGCTCCTGGAACACGGTGTCAAGAGGGGCTGGGGTCGTCAACTCCGATCCGGTGAGGACCTCGCAGGGGACGTCGGGTTCGCTGCTGTCGCTGATGAGGAGCGTGGCACCGCTGTCTACAACAGCGTGGGTGCTGAAGTGTGCCCATGGGTTAATCAATACTGGTACGCCGCCCATCCGGATGGCGCCGAGAAACGCTGCCACCAGCTCCACGGAGTCGTCGAGTTCGATCACTACGCGCTCCTGCGCGCGAAGGCCCAGCGCACGAAGCCTCCAGGCCGCACTCTGCACGAGTCGAAAGAGTTCGTGATAGGTCACAGAACCCTCATCGGTCCATACCGCGGGCCGGTCACCGTCGCCGCGGTGAACTATACGATCGACGAGAGCGGTGAGAACTGTCGCATCGTTGACTGTTGAATGCATGACTCTAGTACCGGCGATGACCTTCGAGGCGCGGTCGAAGTTTCATCGAGCGCGACTGCAGGGAGGAACCGCCCCTTGTCTCAGGTCTGTTGGACAACTCAGGCGGTCAGAATGGCGTGGTCATTTGATGAAGCGAAAAGCTGATCGAGATGATAGGCGAGGACACGAGCAGCATGGTCGTCGGTGTACTGGCCAATGAGGATGCCAGTCCCGAGCCCGTTGACAAGCGCGACCAACCTGACTGCCTCGGAACGAGCATCGCGGTTAGGTGCAATCTCGTTCGCGGCGACCGCGCGTTCGAGCACCCCGATGAGCTCGCTCTCCAGCCGGTCCACACCACTGATGAAGGGTTGCTCTGCGATCTGAGGGCTTGTCATCGCCAAGACGGCATAGGACATGCTCAATTGGTGGAACACCCGGCTCGATTCGTCGGTGGGAAGAGCTTCGGAGACAAAGGCTTCGATCACAGCTCGCGCAGGTAGCGGCTGCGGGATGCCGGCTAGTCGTTGAGCCCAGCGTTCGTGACTGCAGTGCTCGAGATGACGAAGGGCTCCGACCAGGAGTTGTTCTTTGCTGACGAAGTAGTACTGGACGAGACGCAGAGAGACCCCGGCCTCGGCCGCCACTGATCGCATCGTGACCGCGTGCAAACCGTCTCGGGTGGCCACGCGAACTAGCGCCTCAGCAATCTGAGTGCGGCGTGCAGTGTGGTCCGGTGTGCGTGGCACTGTTCGAGCCTCCATCGTTCAATCGGCTGTGATACACCCGTATCGGGTACGAGCGTATTACCGCTACTTGCTCGACGAGTGGCGGCGACCGCTGACGTGATGCTCCCC